>NZ_JANSHQ010000219.1:0-11200 GCF_047461715.1 Synechococcus sp. R8-2
TGCTACGCAACGCTGTCGCGACAAGAAGTCGAAAATGAAGGGAGAAACCCCATTGCTACACAACACTGCCACAATCGTCCAGGAGATTGCCCGGCTCAAACAGGAAAGGCAGGCAGTTATCCTCGCGCATTCGTATCAGCTCCCTGAAGTTCAAGAGGTGGCGGACTTTGTGGGAGACTCCTTAGGACTGGCTCGGGAGGCTCAAAAGACGAGCGCCCAGGTGATTGTCTTTGCGGGCGTGCATTTTATGGCGGAGACGGCTGCCATCCTTAACCCGGAAAAGACGGTGCTGCTGCCGGATCTGGAGGCGGGCTGTTCCTTGGCCGATAGCATTCGCCCGCAAGATGTGCTGCGGTGGAAGGCAGCCTGCCCTGAGGGCCTGGTGGTGGCCTACGTCAACACCGCTGCCGAGATCAAGGCTCTGGCAGATGTCTGCGTAACCAGCGCCAACGCAGTTCAAGTGGTGGCCAGCCTGCCCCCGGATCGCCCCATCTTCTTCGTGCCGGATATGTTTCTGGGAGCCCACGTTGCTCAAGTAACCGGAAGGGAGCTGGATCTCTTTCCGGGAGAGTGCCACGTGCATGTTGGCATCCGGGAAGAGCACCTCAAGGCGATGGTGGAAGAGCACCCTGGAGCAGAGTTCCTCATTCACCCGGAGTGCAGTTGCGGCTCTAGCTGTCTCTTCCTCAAACCGGATGCCAAGCTGCTCTCCACCGAGGGCATGGTGCGCTACGCCAAAGCTTCAGAAAGCCGCGAGTTTGTGGTGGCCACCGAGGTGGGCATTCTTCACCGGCTCAAGAAAGAAGCTCCAGACAAAACGTTCATCCCTGTCAAGGCAGAAGCCGTCTGCGAGTACATGAAGAAGATTACCTTGGAAAAGATTTACCGCTCCCTGCAGGAGATGCGCTACGTGATCCAGGTGCCCCAGGAGGTGGCTGAGAAGGCTCGCCGTTCCATCCTGGCCATGCTGGCAGTGCCCGCCGGAGCCTAGAGGTGGAGGGGAAGAACGGGGCGCCGCCCTTGTTAGAAACAGACCTGTTGATCCTGGGAGCAGGGGTGGCGGGGGTGTACGCAGCCCTGTGGGCCGAAGCCCAGGGGGCGACAACTCTGGTGGTAAGCAAGGATCCCCTTCCCTCTGGCTCTACCCCTTGGGCGCAGGGTGGGGTGGCTTTTCCTGTGGATGAGGCGGACGTAGAAGCCCATATCCAAGACACCTTGCAAGCGGGCCGCGGCCTGGTGGAAGAAAAGGTGGCTCGCTCCATTGTGGAGGAAGCACCCTTGCACCTGGAGAGACTTTTGCGCTGGGGCCTTCCTTTCCATCCCCAACCTGTCCGGGAAGGGGGCCACTCCCAAGCGCGGGTACGCCATCTGGGGGGGGATCGGAGCGGACTGTGGCTTCTGAGAGGTTTGCTGGCTCGCCTCAACAGGCTGCCTTTGCAGGGCTACACAGCCCTAAGCCTTTTGCTGGCGGGGGACAGGGTAGGGGGGGCCTTGCTGCTTGGCCCTGGAGGGCCGGTGGAGGTGAGGGCCGGGGCAGTTCTCCTGGCTACGGGAGGATTTGGCAGCCTTTTCCCCGTCTCGACAGCTCCCCCGGGGGCCACCGGCGACGGAATAGTGCTGGCCTGGCGGGCAGGGGCCACTCTCAGGGATCTGGAGTTTGTGCAATTTCACCCCACGGCCTTGCCCAATGGAGCGCTGGTGAGCGAGGCAGTAAGAGGAGAAGGGGCTGTTCTCCTCAACGCCTTGGGGGAGCGTTTTATGCCTCGCTATGCGGAGCTGGGAGAGCTGGCGCCGCGGGATGTGGTAGCTCGGGCCGTTTTCTGGGAGCGGCAGCAGACAGGGGGAACCTACCTGGATCTGCGGGTCGTCGAACATCTGGAGGAGCGCTTTCCCACCGTTGTTGCCTCTGCCCGCGCCTTGGGGCTGGATCCCACGAAGGATCTGCTCCCAGTTGTTCCCGCGGCTCACTACGTGATGGGTGGGATCCGAACGGACACTTTCGGCTTCACCGGCCTGCCGGGCCTTTATGCTGCTGGGGAGGTGGCTTCCACGGGGCTACACGGGGCCAATCGTTTGGCTTCCAACAGTCTCTTGGAGGGGCTGGTCATGGGCAAGCGGGCCGCCTTGGCTGCCTTGCAAGATTTGGGAGAGGTGAGCTTTCCCCGACAGCTGCAGAGGCTACCCGTTCTGGCGACGTCTCCCGACATCCTGCCGGCTCTCAGGCAGCGAGTTGGGGAAGCTTTGGGCGTTGTGCGGGAGGGAACACGGCTGCGGGCTTTTCTGGCCTTTGTCAAGGCACTTCCCCTGCAGGAAAAGCCTTGGGCCAGCCGGGAAGAGGCTGAGGCAGGCAGTCTGCTTTTGCTGGCCCGTCTGGTAGCGCAGGGGGCGCTGCTGCGGGAAGAAAGCCGCGGGGCCCATTTCCGCGAGGATTTTCCTCAGGAAGGGGAGCCTTTCCATACGGAGGTGCGCGGTTCAACTTTTTTCCGGAGACCTCTTGATGCTACGCATCGCTAACGGCAACAGGCATTCCACTCATGGTGAAAGACGCCCGGCCTGTCGATGCGCTCGAAGGTGTGGGCCCCGAAGAAGTCCCGCTGGGCTTGGGTGAGGTTCTGGGGCAGGTTGGCGGTACGGTAGCTGTCGTAGTAGGCCAAAGAAGCGCTGATGGCCGGGATCGGGATCCCCAGGGCAGCCGCCGTGGACACCACCCGCCGCCAGGATCCCTGCCGCTCCCGGATGGCCTGCTCGAATTCCTCATCCAACAGCAGGTTCACCAGCTCTGGATCCCGTTTGTAGGCCGATTGGATCTCACCGAGGAGGCGGGCGCGGATGATACAGCCCCCCTTCCAAATCCGCGGAATCTCGCTGAAGGTGTAGACGTAGCCGTGGGCAACAGTGGCTCTTTTGAGCAGGGCCATCCCCTGAGCATAGGAGCAGATTTTGGAGCAATAGAGAGCAGCGCGCAGATCTTGGATAAAGCGATCGGGATCCCCTTCAAAAGTGGCGTCCGGCCCTTTCAACTGGGCAGAGGCAGCCACCCGCTCCTCTTTCATCGACGAGAGGATACGAGCTTGCACTGCCGCTTCGATGGTGGGCACCGCTACCCCCAGATCCAGAGCATCTTTGACCGTCCACAAACCGGTGCCTTTCTGCCCGGCCTTATCCAGAATGAGATCCACCAACGGCTTGCCGGTTTCCGGATCCAGGGTTTGGAAAATCTTGGCGGTAATTTCAATCAGGAAAGATTCCAGCTCCGTTTCATTCCAAGCCTGAAAAATCTCCTGCATCTGCGAGGCCGACAGCTTCAAGGCCCTGCGCATTAGGTCATAGACCTCGGCGATCAGCTGCATATCGCCGTATTCGATGCCGTTGTGCACCATCTTCACGTAGTGCCCGCCCCCTTTGGGCCCCAGGTAGGTGACACAGGGGCCGTCTGGCACTTGAGCAGCAATTTTGGTCAAGATGGGCTCCAGTTGTTGGTAAGCCTCTGGGCTGCAGCCGGGCATGAGGCTGGGGCCGTTCAGGGCTCCCTCTTCCCCGCCGCTCACTCCCATGCCGACAAAGTGGATCCCGGTGGGGGCGAGGGCTTCGGCACGGCGATCGGTGTCGGTGTAGAGGGAGTTGCCGCCGTCGATGATGATATCCCCCGGATCCAGCAGGGGTTTAAGCTCGTCAATCACCGCGTCTACCGGCGCACCCGCCTTGACCATGATCAAGAATTTGCGGGGCCGCTCCATCAGTTGCACCAATTCCGGCAGGCTGTAGGCGGGGGTGATCCGTTTGCCTTGGGCTCGCTCCCGCATGAACTGGTCGGTTTTGGAGCTGGTGCGGTTGTAGACGGCAACCGGGAAGCCATTGCGCTCGATGTTGAGGGCCAGGTTTTCCCCCATCACCGCCAGGCCGATCACCGCAAAGCTGGGCTTGCTCATGGTTGGGGCACTATCGACACCTCACCCAATCTAGAGGCCAATCTGACCGACGGGGCTCAGGGATCCTGTTTTCTTCACCTTTGCCGGCCCTGATTCAAGGGCAGCCCAAACTCTCACGGGTGGTTACGCCGGTTATCGGGTGGGATCCCTCAGCTCGCTCACACAACTGCCGCTTTGCCGCCCGATCCACATAGGCTTCGCTGAAATCGGCGCCGGCAATCTGCGCTCCTTGCCAAACCGCCCGTGCGGCAATGGCTCCCGTGAGCTTGGCCCCTCTGAGATCGGCTCCTGCCAAATTGGCCAGATCCAAAAGGCTATTGCTCAAATCGGCACCGGATAGGTTGGCCCCCGCCAGATTGGCCTTGGTGAATGCCGCCCCCGAAAGGTTGGCCCCGTGCAGATCGGCGCCCTGCAGGTTGGCGCTGACAAAGCTGCTGCCCCGCCAATCTTGGCCGGATAGATCTTGACCTTGCAGATCGGCGTTGTTGAAGTTGAGACGGGCTTGGCTGCCCGCTATGGAGCCCCAGAGGAGCCAAAGCAGCAGAGTGGCCGCCAGCAGCATGCCCAGCTTCCCGAAGTCGCGCCAGCAAGTCGAGGCGTTGGATTTTGGGGCCATCGAGGATCCCTAGATTCTCTACCCCCATTCTTGCCGATTTTCCCCTTGCCCACTGAGAACTGGGATCATTGCGTTGCAGCAGAGACAGCCGTTATCCGCCGTAGGTTACATTCCGCTCGGTGGTGCGAAATTGCAGGATCGTCAGCCCCACCACAATGAGAAACAGGACGATGGATTGCGCGGCAGCCCTACCCAAATTGCCTGAAGACACTCCGATTTTGTAGATCTCGTAGATCAACACCGAGGTGGATCCGGAAGGGCCCCCAGCAGTCAGCAAGTCAATGGTGCCAAAGATATCGAAAAACGCATAGGTCATGTTGGTAATCACCAAAAAGAAGGTGATGGGAGAAAGCAGCGGTAGGGTGATGGCAAAAAAGCGACGCACTGCCCCGGCCCCGTCGATGGCAGCCGCTTCCAGCAAATCCTTGGGCAGGTTTTGCAGGCCGGCAAGGTAAAACAAAATGTTGTAGCCCATCTGCTTCCAAACGCTGGCAAAGATCACCACCCAAGGGGCCAAGTTGGGATCGCTGAGCCAGTTTAAACGGGGGATCCCCACCAGGCCCAGCAAATGGTTGGCCACCCCTCCCAAGGGGTTGAACATGATAAAGAAGATGATCCCGGCCACCGCCGGAGAGATGGCGTAGGGCCAGATCAGCAACACCCGATAAATCGCCGCCCCCCGAATCGGCTGATAGGCCAGCGTGGCAATCAACAGGGATCCGCTCAACCCCAGCACCACGATGGCCGCCGAAATGGCAAAGGTAATCCCCAGGCTGCGCAGATAGGTGGAATCCGTCAGCAAAGCGGTAAAGTTATCCACACAGACGAAGCGGCTGCGCGGCGCCCCCACAAACGTGAGCAGGGTGGAAAGGCGGAAGGTATCCAGCCCTGGGTAGTAGAGAAACACCACCAAGATCGTGAAGGTGGGCAACAAGAGCAGCCACGCCAGCCACCACTGCTTAAAGATGCCCCTCTCCTGAACAGCTGGGCCGGGGATCCCCAGGCGGCGCTCCTGCTCCTTCTGCGTCCACGCCAACAGCGGCCAGAGGGGAATGGCCATGCCCGCCAGCACCAGCCCCACGCCAAAGGCCATGTCGATGGCCTTGCGCTCCGGCTCAAAAGTGCAAAAATCCAGGGGCGCCATAAAAATCAGGGATCCCAGCCCTCCTGCTAGGCCCCCCAGCACTGCCCCCACCGGCACAGGCCACTCGATGCGTCGAAAACGGAGCCCCATCCAGAGGGATCCCAGCAACCCTGCCAACAGCGGCACCAACACTTGGACGAATCCCAACATGCCTCTCACCTCGGCTGTGCTCTTCACAAGAGCCTTATCAAAGCCCGGAAAGGGGCAGGCCGCCGCCCACCCCCATCCCTCAATAACACCCCTGGCCCATCGACATCCAGGTTACTGGTAGAGGGAGTTGTACTCGGCCAGAAGGCGGTTGGCCTCCTGGTTGGCCTTGGCCATGGCCTGGGCCGGATCCCCGCCTTTAAGCATCAGATCTTCCATGGTTTGGGTCACCACGTTGCGAATTTCGGGGAAAGCCCCCAGCAGCGCCCCACGGGTGGCAGGGGTCACCTTGGAATTGTTGATTTGGTCGCTGGCGGTGAAGAAGTTGGGGTTTTCCTTGAACCAGCCCTTCGACTCCAGCAAGGCTACCGAGCTTTTCCGAATGGGCAAGTAGCCGGTCACTTGGTGCCACTCGGCAGCATTTTCGGTGTTATTGAGCCACAGCATGAAGGTCAGCGCCCCCTCTTCCACCTCCTTGGGCAGATCCTTCACCAGCCAGAGGCTGGCTCCCCCGATCAAGTTCCCCGTCCAACCCTTGTCGGCGTTGTAGGGCATGCGGGTGGTGACCAGCTCGATGTTGTTCTGCTTGGCGGCATTGGTGATGTTGGCGGCATCGGCGCTGCTGGTGATGGCCATGGCGACGGTACCGGTCTGGATGGCCTGCTCGGTGGCTGCCCAATCCCGCTGCTTGCCGCTGTAGATGTAGTAGCCTTTGTCATACATCCCTTTCCACCAGGTGGCGATGGCAATTGACGGCTCCGAGTCCAAAAAGACCTGGGTGGCACGGGCGGCACGGCCATTGTCGTTGTTGGCCAAGAGGGCATTCTGCTGGGCCATCCACTGCTCGTAGAACCAGCCGTGATTGGGCCAGGTCACACAGCCCTGGGGAGCGTCGGGGAGGGCCATGATCTTTTGACAAGCAGCCTCCAGCTCTTGCCAGGTGGCCGGCGGCTTTTCGATCCCTGCCTTCTTCAAGATGGCCGTGTTGGAGTAGAGAATGGGGCTGGAGCTGTTCCAGGGCATGGACGTAAATTTGCCATCCAGGGTGTAGTAGCTCACCACCGGCTCGATAAAATCGTCGAAATTCACTGGGATCCCGTTCACTTCGGTGCGATTGCCCAGAGCCTCGGCAATGGACTTGAAGTAACCAAAATCCCGTGCCCGCTGGGTGCCCACCTCAAACCATTGCACCACCGAAGGAGCAGCATTTTGTTGAATGGCCAGGTCGGTGGCTTGCTGAATTTCTTCGTAGTTGCCGTAGCCTTCGACCGTAACTTTGTATTGAGGAAATTGTTTGTTGAACTCTGCCGCTTTTTCGCGGGCCCAATCCAGGCGGTTGTCGGTAAAGGCAATCCAAACTTTGACTTCGGCAGGAGACTGAGCAAAGCTGTCGGCAGCCAGAAGAGCAGCAGCAGACGCAGCCACCAGGCCAGCCGCAACAGCCAGGAAAGTACGACGGGTATTCATAGAAAAATGCAGTCGCATTCGCTAAAGGCACCTCTGAGATTACAGCACCGACATTAAGAGCAGGTTATGTCTGGCTGGGATCCCCTCGGGAGGTGAACCCTCAGGCCAAAGTCAGAGTCAGATGAGGTGAGCACCTAGCCTGGGTCATGATTGGCAATTTCTCAAGGGGTCTCGAAAAATGAGAATGAAAATGAAAACCGCAAGCTTTTGCCTGTTATTGGTTACTGCCCTCCTGATGGCGCTTGCTCCCTTTGCGCAGGCTCGCCCCCGTCAACGCACTGCCACAGCCACCACGCCAACGGGTGGATCCCTGGCCCCGCGCGGTGGGCGCACCTTCACTCACTCCGGCACCTACACTCGCACCGGGCCAAGTGGCAGATCGGGTAGTGGCACCTATTCCGGCCAGGGATCCCGGCAATTCATTCCCGGTCAGGGGGTGGAAGGAGACTATTCCGGCCAAGTCACTACCCAACAAGGTCAGACCTGGAACCTGAACCATCAGCACACCACTACTCACACACATGAGGGTTGGCAACGGCAGGGCAGCACCACCCTGCAAAACGCCGAGGGCAAGACGGTGGGCAGCAGCTCGAGCCTTATCGAGGGCCAAGCGGGGCAAGGCTGGCAGCACAGCGGCCAATTCAACAATGCTCGCGGCCAAACCTACACCACCGAGTCGAGCAGTACACCGACCGGGCCAGGACACTGGCAGCGGGAAACTCGCGTCTTCAATGCCCAAGGGGATCTGCTCGGTGGCTCTGATACCGATGTGCAGTACCGATTTGTACCAGGGCAAGGCTGGGTGAAAACAGTAGAAGGCAAGACTCTAAAGGGTCAACCCATCCGCCGCACCACCACGATCGGCCCCAACCTGTGAAGAAGAATCTGAAGGGCACTTTAAGGGATCCCTTAGGATTTTGTGGGAGGAAGCGGGCGGACGGAATCGAACCGACAACAGCAGTTTGGAAGACTGCGGTTTTACCATTAAACTACGCCCGCACGGGCATTCAGCGATGCTGAATATCTATGGTAGCATCTCTCGGCGGTGCCCCTTCCCACTCAGAGTTTGGAGAAAAATCCATCTCCATCAGCGGGACAGACTTCTCCGATAGGCTGGGCTTACTTGCTCTGGAGATCTTTCTGGCGTTTCCTTTGCCATTGGCGAAACTCTTTCTCGTAGCGTTCACCCTCGGTTTGGTAGGCGTTCCAGCCCTTGAGGGCAACGGTCAAGCCCCACCCCATGAGTATAAACAGCGACCAAGATAGCCCTCCACCGGAGAGCCAGTCTAAGCCCAGCAAAAAGCTGTTGACAATTCCATAGCGGCCCAGCAGTTGGTAAAACTGCCGACGGCGGTAGCGCTGGAATTCTCGGTGTTGGCTGTTCAGCTCTTGCCAGGCCTTCCATTCCTGCTCGGCCAAGTCCAGCTCTTGGGGGGAGATCCCCAGTTCGGCAGCCATCTCCTGCAGTTGGGAGCGGGTGAACTCGCCCAGGCGTGGCTGGCGGGCAATGGCCCGCTGGAGGATCTGCTGCACGTCCTCTTGGCTGTACCGGGATCCCGACATTTGGCTGACTTACATATAACTTCGTAAACTTTATATCTCTTAGTTTGGGCTAGCTGGATCTTGCGCCTTATGAAGCTCCCTCCGCCGCGGGATCCCAACCGTTAGACTAAACCTAGACTGCGAGCCTCCTTCTCTGGGGTTAAGTGTCCCTGTACTGCCTGTGATCTGTGCTTGCCAGTAGGGTTATGGCTTCCACCCGCTCTAGATCTTACCTTCGCCAGAGTCGTACCTCCCTATTGAGCGATCTGCTGCAGGCTTTGCCGCACCTGCGCCCACAACTGTATTTCAAATCCTCTTTGGTTGCCCTCAGCCACGCCATTGAGGATCAGGTGCTGCAAGGGCAGGGATCCCCGTGGGTATTCGCTAACTTTCAAAAGGAGCGCTACTACCGCCAGGAGGCACGGCGCTACCAGCGCATCAGCGCAATGGCCCAAGACGTGTTTGTGTTGGCGACCCCAGAAAAGGATTTTGCTCAGACAGACCTGCCCTACCACACCATTCCCTTGGATCCAGAGGATCCCTTGGTGCAGGAGTGGCACTTGATCGTCATCGATGCCCACTATGCCACCTGCCTCGTGTGTCGAGAACGCTTGCAGATGCAGCGGGAGCGTCCTTGGCAAAGCAGCGATATGGATGCAGCTCGCCAATTTGATGGGATCTGGTCATTTGATCGTCAGATTACAGTCCAAGCGGCTTTGGCCCTGTTGCCCAAGATCCTCAGTTACCGACCGGATCTGGAACCTCGCCTTGAGCCCCTTCGCCAGTACCTCAAGGGATCCCCGCAAAACTCCGCCAGCCAACTGAATCCAGGCCCCTTTACCGAGCGGCTGATCACCTATCTCCAGGCAGGGCAATACAAGCTGCAGCGGGCCTACCGCACCATTCGGGCGCAAGAGCGCAAAGAGCATCTGATCAACCGCATCAGCAGTGCCATTCGCCAGTCTTTGGATCCCGGCGAGATTTTGGCAATTGCTGTGCAGGAGCTGGGGCAGGTGGCAGAGGTGGGGCGATGTTTGATCTACCGTTACGATGGCCAGGCCCCTGCTGTTCAGATTGAGCAGGAGTACCGCACCCTAACGATGGGCAGCCTTAAGGGATCCCTGTGGCCTCTTCCCAGCAACCCTTTTTTGCGGGAGGCAATGGCCTCGGCACAAGCGGTGTGCTGCGAGGATACCCAAAAGGATCCCCGCCTGCAGCGAGTGCCGGAGCTGTGGCAGCCGGCCCAAATTCGGGCTTGGGTGGCCATGCCGATTCTCTATCAAGGGCGGTTGCTGGGCCTATTGGAGCTACACCACGAACACCCTCACCGCTGGCAGCCGGCCACTCTGGAGTTGGCAGAAGCCATTGCCAACCAAGTGGGGGTAGCCCTCTTGCAGGCAGAAGCCTATCAGCACCTAGAAGAGCTCAATCGCCAGTTGGCAGCTCTGGATCAGGCCAAATCAGAGCTGATTGCCGTGACCGGACACGAGCTGCGCACCCCGCTGTCCACCATTCAGGTGTGTTTGGAGTCTTTGGCCAGCGACCCCGACATGCCCCTGGAGATGCGCCAGGAAATGTTGAACACAGCCCTGCAAGATGCCGATCGGCTGCGGGAGTTGGTGCAGGACTTTCTCACCCTCTCCAAGCTGGAAAGTGGTCGCGTTCGCTGGCATATCGAGCCGTTGTCTGCTCAAGAATGTGTGGAGCTGGCCCTGAGCAATGTCAAAGCGCGACGGCGGCACGAAGACTTGCCCACCATCGAGCAGGTGCTGCCCAAACGGCTGCCAATGGTTAGGGCGGATGGGGAGTGGCTGGTGGAGGTGTTGCGTAAGCTGCTGGACAATGCCTGCAAATTTACCCCTTCCACCGGACGGATCTGGATTCGGGCAGAAGTGGAGCCACCAGCCGGTGGATCGACGGGGGCGATGGTGAAGTTCACTGTTGCCGACACCGGGCGCGGCATTGAGCCAGACCGGTTGCAAGCCATCTTCGAGCGGTTTTATCAAGCAGAGGGATCCCTGCGGCGCTCGGTGGGTGGGACGGGCTTGGGGCTAGCCATTTGCCGACTGATCATTGAGGCCATGGGGGGGCGCATCTGGGCAGAATCGGGGGGGATCAATCAGGGCAGTGCCTTCCACTTCACCCTGCCGATAGCGCACCCACACACCCAAGGACAGCCCTCGATCGCTGCTTGAGACTCGAAAGGTGAAGGACCACCGGCCCACTTTGCCTCTGGGATCCACCTGGCAAATTCCAGCTCGAATATCAAATCCCACAAATGGCAATAAAGCTGTTCCCCAGCCCCCCTCTTCTTTGGCAGAAGGGCTGAGAGTGGTCGCGTCAGCGGCGCGGAGC
>NZ_JANSHQ010000220.1:0-3440 GCF_047461715.1 Synechococcus sp. R8-2
CCGCGCCGCTAAAGCGAGAGAGGGCGGGGCTTCTCGGCGGCCTAGCTAAGCCTTGTAGCAGGCAGAAATACGCAAAGTTTGTGATCATTCCACAGCCGTCGCCGCGTATTCCAGCTCCTCTTCCACCACTTCCGGTGGGGCCTCTGCCGCTTGTCCTTGCTTAGCGGCCAGCAGTTGCTCACGGTACTTGGCTGCCATTTCCTCAGCCTTCTCGTAAACCAGCTTGGGATCCCGAATCATGTCGCCGGGATTGGGCTCCAGTTGCTTGGTGGACAGCGAGATCCGCCCCCGCTCCGCATCTAGATCGATGATCATCACCTTCACTTCGTCGTTGACGTTGAAGACGCTGTGGGGCGTGTCAACATGATCGTGGGAGATCTCGGAAATGTGCAGCAGGCCGGAGACGCCGCCAATATCGATGAAGGCACCATAGGGCTTGATGCCCCGCACCGTGCCAACCACCACCTCGCCCACTTCCAGCTTGTTCATCTTCCGCTCCACCAAGGCGCGGCGATGGCTCAACACCAGGCGGTTGCGGTCTTCGTCCACCTCTAAAAACTTCAGGGGCAGCTCTTCGCCCACCAGCTCTTCTTTTGGCTTGCGGGTGCTGATGTGGGATCCGGGGATAAAGCCCCGCAGCCCCTCAATCCGCACCAGGGCTCCACCTCGGTTGGTGGCAAAAATGGTTGAGCGAACGGTGGCATCTTCTTTCTGGAGCTGCCGTACCCGTTCCCAGGCCCGCATGTACTCGATGCGGCGGATGGAGAGGGTCAGCTGTCCCTCTTCGTTTTCTTCGGTGAGGATAAAAAACTCGCGGGTTTCTCCCGGCTGCAGCATCTCGTGCGGGTCTTCCAGGCGGCTAATCGACATCTCCTGGAGCGGCAGAAAGGCAGCCGTTTTGGCCCCGATATCGATCAAAGCACCGCGTGGCTCCACCGAGAATACTGTACCCGCCACAATTTCGCCAGGGCTGAAGTGATAGTCGTACTTATCCAGAAGGGCGGCAAAGTCTTCAGTGGTAAAACCTACATCGGCAGCAGTGAATCGACTCATAGGGGTGCAGTAACAGATCAGTTGCGCGGGATAAAGGGTAGAAGGCCAATCGAGTTTGGCAGGATCCCACTTCCACTTTCCCACCTGGGGAGGATGTGGCTGGGAAATACCATCGTAGCTTAGAGGAGCGTCTTTTGTGGCAAGTTTTCCGGGGATCTTGCCAAGCTGGAAGATAGAAGATTCGGAGGAAGAGCAATTGCACTTTATCGACCAAGCCGAAATTGAAGTGCAAGGGGGAAATGGCGGGGATGGCATCGTTGCCTTCCGCCGTGAGAAGTATGTGCCGGCTGGGGGGCCATCCGGCGGCAATGGCGGGCGGGGCGGCTCGGTGATCTTGGTGGCCGATCCCGGCCTGCAAACTCTGTTGGATTTTCGCTTTCAACCGGTGATCAAGGCGGAACACGGGGCCAAAGGGGGGCCCAACCATCGCAGCGGGGCCAGTGGTGCGGATCGGCTGGTGCGGGTGCCCTGCGGTACTGTGGTGTTCAATGCGGAGACGGGGGAATTGTTGGGCGATCTGGTGGGCAAAGGGGATCAATTGCTGGTAGCCCGTGGGGGCAAAGGCGGCTTAGGCAATGCCCATTTTTTGAGCAACCACAATCGTGCCCCCCGCCAATTTACCAAGGGCGAAGCAGGAGAACGGGTGCGCCTGCGCCTGGAGCTGAAGTTGATTGCCGAGGTGGGCATTGTCGGCCTGCCCAATGCGGGCAAGTCCACTCTGATTTCGGTGGTCTCCTCTGCCCGGCCCAAGATTGCTGACTACCCCTTCACCACGCTGCAGCCCAATTTGGGGGTGGTGCCCCATCCATCGGGAGATGGGGTGGTGTTTGCCGATATCCCGGGGCTGATCGAGGGGGCGCACTTGGGGGTGGGGCTGGGCCATGAGTTTTTGCGCCATGTGGAGCGCACCAGGGTACTGATTCATTTGGTGGATGGCACGGCGGCGGATCCCGTCAAGGATTACCAGGTTATTCAGCAGGAGCTGCGCGCCTACGGCCACGGGTTAATCGATAAGCCACAAATCCTGGTTTTGAACAAGATCGATGTTCTGGATCCCCAGCAGGTTGCCGAGCGCGCCCAGAGGCTGTCTGCTGCTGCCGGCACTTCGGTGGTGACCATTTCTGCGATTGCCAAGCAGGGGCTGGATGCCCTCTTGCAGCGGGTGTGGCAGTGCCTGGGGCGGGGATCCCAACAGCCTGCGCAGTTGGATCTTGTGGGGGCAAAATCCATCCAGTCCTAGGGCAGAAGAATCTTAGAATGGGAAAGCCCCTGCCTTCCCAGAACCCAGAGACGAGTGGCCATGTATATCTCGGCGGAGGATCTGCCACCGGATTTGCGTCAGATCATGTTGGCCGTTGAACAGGCGGCTCAGGCGAGGGCGGGAGCGTGTGTGGAGCTGCTGATGCTCCTGCGGCTGCTGGAGGAGTTGCACCGCGCGATCCTGGAAGGTGCCTTTCGGGAGTCTTTGCCCAATACCCGTCAAGCTCTGTATCGGGTGCTTCAAGATTTGGAAGAAGCGGGCGACTGGCCCTATCTGCCCCGTCTGCACATCCAAGCCCTGATGCAACAACTGAAGGACTGGCCCGAATCTCAGGGATCCCCGCCCGCGTCGGTGCCACCGACCCCCCGCCCTCTTGTGGAAAACCCCCTGGGGGGTAGCTGCTCCCAGTCTTGACCTCTTCCCATCTGCCCGATGGCCGAGTACTTTAAGCTGCATCCGCAACAGCCCCAGGCCCGTTCCATCCGGCGGATTGCGGCGGCTTTGCGGGAGGGGGCGGTGATGCTTTACCCCACCGATACAGTCTATGCCATTGGCTGCGATGTGACCCACAAACAAGCAGTGGAGCGGGTACGCCGTATCAAGCAGCTCTCCAACGATAAACCCCTCACCTTCTTGTGTCCTTCTCTCTCACGCATTGCCCACTATGCCCAGGTAACCGATTCGGCCTATCGGCTGATGCGGCGGCTGATCCCGGGCCCGTTTACGTTTCTGTTGCCGGCCACCAAGCTGGTGCCCAAGTTGGTGATGGAGCCCAAACGGAAAACCACCGGCATCCGCGTGCCCGACTCGGCCATTTGTCAGGCTTTGCTGGAAGAGTTGGGCAATCCAATTGTCTCCACCTCTGCCAAGCTGGGGGGGGATCCCGTCGGATCCCTGGACTTAAGTTCTGGGCAAGCCTGGGAGTGGGAGAGCGACCCCTGGGATGAGGGTGGGATCTTTGCGGCTGAAGAGATGCGGCAGTTGGAAAAACAGGTGGATCTGGTGCTGGATGACGATGCCCCCCGTCGGGCCAAGGTCTCTACGGTAATTGACTTGACGGGATCCGAGCCGCTGGTGGTGCGGGCCGGGCTGGGGTATGAGCAGGTGGCAGATCTAAATCTGAAAC
>NZ_JANSHQ010000221.1:0-677 GCF_047461715.1 Synechococcus sp. R8-2
CTTGCCGCGCCTTTTGGTCAACTCAAGACAATTGGGCAGCAACGGCTTTCAGCAGGCGTTTCTGGTCAACGGGCTTCGTCAGATAGGCATCGGAGCCAAAACATAGCCCCTGTTCAATCTCTTCGGGAGAGATTTTCGAGGAGAGAAAGACGAAGGGGATGTGAGCTGTAGACTGATCCCATCTCAGGGCATCCAGCACCCCATAGCCGTTCAGCTTGGGCATCACCACATCGCACAACACCAAGTCGGGCATCAGGGTGCGCACCATCTGCAAGCCCTCTTCTCCATCGGTGGCCGCCACCGTGTCGTACCCCGCTCGTTGCAACACCTTCTGCAGATAGGTGCGAATAGAGGGTTCGTCTTCAATCACCAGGATGCGTTTGGACATAACTTTGTAAAAAATTAAACAAAGACCTGGCCCAACCTGTCGGGCCTACTGTCCGCCTTCCCGGAGCCAGAGAGATCCGAGTTGATGCAAGAACAAGTCGAAGAACTACAGCTGCAGAATAGGGAAACTCTGGAAAAAAAAACTCCGCCAAATCGCTCATTCTGGGATCTCCCTGCTCTGCAAAAATCCTGATAGAGTGCGGAACAACTTTCCTCATCCGCAGATTTGCGGTTATGCCAGGTAGCCCAAACTCCTCTCCTCCTTTGGGAGAGGGGCCGGGGGGGAGGGC
>NZ_JANSHQ010000222.1:0-5167 GCF_047461715.1 Synechococcus sp. R8-2
GGGGCCGGGGGGGAGGGCAGCCTATTCTGAGGTCAGTTGTCGTTCCATCAGGCGGGCGAGAGCGGCGGTGGGAGTGGTCTGCCCTTGCAGCAACTGGTGAACCTCTTGAGTAATGGGCACGGGGATCCCGTGTTGGGCGGCAATTTTTACAACGACCGGAGCTGTGTAAACGCCCTCGGCAGTACCCTCCATTTCGGCCAAAATCTGCGACAAAGGCTTGCCCTGGCCCAGCCCGTAGCCCACCCGGTAGTTGCGACTGAGGGAACTGTGACAGGTGGCCAGCAGATCCCCCAACCCCGACAGGCCGTTGAAGGTTTCTGCCCGTGCCCCCAGCTTGGATCCCACCCGGATCATCTCTGCCAGGCCGCGGGTAACCAGAGCCGCACGGGCATTGGCCCCCAGTTGCAAGCCATCACACACGCCAACAGCGATGGCAATGACATTTTTCAGAGTGCCACCCAGCTCCACCCCCAACGGGTCACTGCTGGTGTAGAGGCGGAACCGCTCTGAAGAAAGGGCATACTGCACCTGCACAGCGGCCCAGGGATCCCGGCTGGCCACCACTGCTGCTGCCGGCAAGCCTTGACGGATCTCCGCCGAGAGGTTGGGCCCCGAAAGCACCACCAGGGGCTGCTCCGGGAAGGTGGCCCCCCAAATTTGGGTAGGGGTCAGAAGCTGCAGTGGATCCAACCCTTTGGTGGCCGAGACCAAAATTGCCTGCGGCGGGATCCCCACTTGGCGCACCGCTTCCACCACAGGGCGTACCCCCGCCATAGAGACGGCTGAGATGAGGATTTGGGATCCCTGGAGCACCTCTGCCAAATCCAGGCCCTTGCGGCGATCCCAAACCCGCACCCGGTGCCCTTGCCCCTGAGCCAGCATTGCCAGGGTACTTCCCCAAGCCCCGGCTCCCAAAATGGCAACGCTTTGAGGAGATGTTGGGCTTTGGCCTTCTGCGCTAGTGTTCATCTAATCTGTTCACCCGCAGACTTTCTCTTAAGCTTTCTTCGTAGGATGCCTCTCAAAAAGCCTGCGCCGGCAAAGGGAAGACCGGCGACAAAGGTTAGTATGGGTGGATACCAAATCATGGGTTAGCTCGAGAGCAGACGACATGGCAGAAGCAGGGATCCCCCGCCTTCCTCCTGAGGTAGCTGCCAAAATGGGAACCTGGCAGCACGGGTATGCCCTTACCAATGGCATTCAACTGCACTACGTCACCCAAGGGGAAGGGGAGCTGGCGATCTTGTTGCACGGTTTCCCGGAGTTTTGGTACTCCTGGCGGCATCAGATTCCGGTGTTGGCGCAGCGGTTTCGCGTGGTGGCACCCGATATGCGCGGCTACAACGATTCCGACAAACCGGATCACGGCTATGACCTGGATACCCTTACCGAGGATATCCGCGGCTTGCTAAGCCACTTTGGGGCCCGAAGAGCGGTGGTCGTAGCCCACGATTGGGGGGGAGCCATTGCCTGGCACTGGGCGCAATTTTTTCCTGAGGAGATTCGCAAGCTGGCCGTCCTCAATTCTCCCCATCCGGCCTGCTTTCGCCGGGAATTCTTGAGCAACTTGGATCAACTGCGCCGCAGTTGGTACCTGTTCTTTTTTCAATTGCCTTGGCTGCCAGAGTGGGTGCTGCAGTGGGATTTGGGAGATTGGGTGCGCCGCATTTTCCAGGAAACCTCGGTGCGCAAAAGCGCCTTCACCCGCCACGACCTCAAGCTCTACCAAGAGGCCCTCTCCAAACCCAAGGTTCTCACCTCTGCCCTCAACTACTACCGCCAGCTGTTTAACCTGCCCACCTTGCAGAACCTGTTTTTGCAGCCCATGCGGCAGATCCTCGCCCCCACCCTGCTGATTTGGGGAGAAGAAGACTTTGCCCTCAGCCGCGAGCTAACTGAGGGGATGGATCCCTTTTTCCCCAACGGCCTGCGCAAGGAGTACATCCCCGAATGCGGCCATTGGGCGCAGCAGGAAGCTCCGCAAACGGTCAATCGGCTGCTGATGGAGTTTCTCTAGCGGGCCGGGCTTGGGATCCGCTCTTTACCATCTTCAAGGGTTGACCCTAGAATAATCCACTGAATTCTACGGGAGAACCGGCATGGCCCTGGAGTATCCATCCCATCTGCGCTACGTGGACACCCACGAGTACATCCATGTTGAGGATGATATTGCGGTGATTGGGATCACAGCTTATGCCGTCGATCAACTGGGGGATATCGTTTTCGTGGGCTTGCCCGAAGAAGGGACAGAGATTGAAAAAGGGGAAAGCTTTGGCTCGGTGGAATCGGTCAAAGCCGTCGAAGATCTCTATGCCCCTCTTTCTGGAGAGGTGGTAGCCGTGAATACAGCGGTGGTGGAGAGCCCCGAAAGCCTTGCCGACGATCCCTATGGCGATGGCTGGCTGATCAAGGTGCGCATTGCCAACCCCGAAGATCTCGAGGACACCATGAGCGCCGAAGCCTACGCCAGTTTGGTGGAGGGATCCTAAACTCCAGCAGTTGGCCCTCAACTACAGCAAAGTCTCTCGGTTACCACCCTCAGCTTTGGCCCGGTAGAGGGCTTTGTCGGCAGCAGCCAGCAGACTTTGTGGGTCAGTTCCCTCTCCCAGCTCCAGCAGAGAGGCGATGCCCACACTGCAGCTTAGGGAGATGGTCTCCGTCCCCGCCTGCACCAACAGGGTCTGGACAGCCTGCCGCAAGCGTTCTGCCAGCCCTAGGATCTGCGAGTTCGGGATCCCGCGCACCAGCAGGGCAAACTCATCGCCCCCCAAGCGGGCCACCAGGTCGTCTTGGCGAACGTGAGCTTGCAATCGCCGCGCCACCTGGATCAAGGTTTGATCCCCAGCCCAGTGCCCCCAGCGGTCGTTGATTTGCTTAAACCCATCCAAATCCAGATAGAGCACGTGGAGGGGAATGCGATGGCGAAGGGCAAAGGGGATCTCCAGCTCCAGTTGCTCCAGGAAAAAACGTCGGTTATGCAAGCCGGTCAGCGGGTCGTGGAGGGCGGCAGTGGCCATTTGCAAAAAGAAGGCTTCTTCTGCCGCGTCGTAGTAGGCAAACTTGAGGGTGCTGGCCCCCACTTGAATGCGATCTCCATCCTTCAGGAGAACGCGGCTGATGCGCTCGCCGTTGACATAAGTGCCGTTGAGGCTCTCCAGGTCGGTGAGAACATAACCCTCACTTTCTCTTTCCAGCCGACAGTGCTGCCGGGAGACGGCGTGATCCAAGAGCTGAATGTCCGCGCGGTGGCTGCGCCCCAAAACTCCACCCCTCGCCAAGGGAAACGTCATGCCCACATTGGCGCCGCTGAGCACCGTTAGAAAGGCCGCAGTTGCCTCAGGCTGGGGTCTGCGCTCGTAAAACTCCAAGGGGATCTGAGTGGTTGGCTCCTCTGGCAACTGAGAGAGAGGGTCGAGAGGCATGGAGAGGCCCAACGAATTGTGCGGGTTAGCAGTAAGCACTCGTTATATCCGTATTATGTCGGTTTTCCCCAGGCCGTGTTTGGGTGAGCGAGGGATGTCTCGCCGGTTCTGATCTGTAAACTTGCGGAACTCTGGAGTTTATCGTATACCATCGCACGCGGTGAGGCCCTCAGTTGAGAGCTACGCGAGGATTCCATCCCGCCTGCGCGGTTGTATCGGCCAGCTGTGGGAAGAAGCTCAATGACAAACCCCAATTTCCCCAGGATCCCAAGTATTTTTCGGGATAACTCAAAAAACGGGTTCGGTTTGCCCCTCGTTCCCTGATTTCGAGAAGAGGCTCTCTCCTCTATGTCCTACAGATCCTCTGACTTCTGAAGAGTTGCCGAGGCGGCCTAGAATGGGTCTGGGATCCCTGAGAGGAGAAATGGGGCATGATTAGACCCAATTCTGCCCATCTATTGACTCCGGATTTTCGCCTCAGCCTGTCGGTGTTGGCTTTGGCGGTGCCGCTGTTCTGGCTTTCGTTTTGGGCGGGGCTAGGGGTGGGCCTGTTTGGCCTGTTTTTGATGGTGCAGACCTCTCTGATCGGGCTGGCCTTTACCAGGACGGCGCTGCAGGTCTACAGCGGCTCCAAGCGCATCCGCGAGTTTCCCTACAGCGAGTGGCAGGATTGGCAAATTTTCTGGCCGCCGCTGCCGGTGTTGTTCTTTTTCCGAGAAACCCGGAGCATTCATTTTTTGCCGATGCTGTTTAACCCTGCTGAGCTGAAGATGTGTTTGGAAGAGCGGGTGGGTCATCTCCACGCCCAACATCGGTCTCAAGGATCCCCGCCGATTGCTGGTCCGGGTAGCTCCCGCCGATGAGTGGCTCCGCCTTGTGGGTTTGGCAGCAGGCAGGGAGATGGCGCTGGCTGGAGTGTCAGCTTTTGGCGGAGTGGCCTCATGCTTTTGGCTCTCGCCAAGGTCATCCCCATCCCCCGTCTCAGTTGGCCGCCCGGCTGCAACTGCCCCCTGAACAGGCCGCGTGGGGCCATCAGGTGCATGGCTGCAACTGGGTTTGGGCAGATGGGATCACCGAAACCTTTGGACACAAACGAGAGCAGGACTGCTCTGTTGGTCAAGGGATCCCTACCCGCTCTCAGGCAGATGCGGTCATTGCCCGCCGCCAAGGAGATTCTGCCTGGGTCTGCACCGCTGACTGTGTGCCGATTTTGGTGGCCAGCCAAGAATGGGTGGCAGCCATTCACGCCGGGTGGAGAGGCACTGCTGCGGGGATCTTGTCCAAGGTGCTGCAGGAGTTTTTACAGGCGGGGATCCCTGCTGCTGGGATCCGCGTGGCCATCGGGCCCTCTATTTCGGGGTCGGTCTATCAGGTGTCAGAGGAGGTGGCGGAGCAGGTGCTGCAAAGCCTACCCCCAGGGCTGGATGCCCGCGCCGCCCTGTTGCCCGATCCTCTGCCTGGCAAGGTTCGCCTGGATCTGCGCTGGGTCAACGGTGCCCAAGCCCAAGCCCAAGGGATCCCCCCTGAACACATTGCCGTCAGCCCCCATTGCACCCTCAGCCAACCCCAAGATTTCTTTTCCTACCGCCGCGATGGATCCCTGAAGGATGAGCAGGGCCGTCATTGCGTGCAGTGGTCGGGAATCGGCCTGCGGTCGTAGGCAGACTTGACCCAGTTCTGCCCGGAGGAACGGGAAGTAGTGGCTATAATTGCGCTCAAGACAGGGCTGATACATTTACGCTGAA
>NZ_JANSHQ010000223.1:0-2144 GCF_047461715.1 Synechococcus sp. R8-2
GGCCAATGGGCTCGATCACCCGCCCACGGCTGCCGGGGGGAAATCCCTCAGGGTCAACAGTGCCTGCAGCAGGGCCAGAGGGGGGAGAGGGAAAACTGGCTGGGCGGGGCAAGGGATCCAAGCGCACCGCCTGCGGAAATTGAGGCGGGGCAGGGGGGGCCAACATGGGGGCGACGAGCTGCCACAACTGCCAAGCCAAGGCGGCCAGAGCCCCAACCGAGACACTCACCACCACCAAGGTGCCCAAGGGAAAACCGCCAGAAGCAGGAGAAGAACGGCCTCGCATCGGGTAGTTAGCCATCCGAAATACCTTCCCGCAATGCTGCAGGCAAGAATCCGCAGAGAAGATGGGATCCCCGTCAAAACCGGGGATTTACGAAAGCCAGAGCACGACTGCTGCGCAACGCTGACGTGATTGCATCCCAATGTATCGTGTTCCGCAGCGCTCTTGCTAGGCCTGTGCAGAGGAATCGCAACGCTGACGGGGCGACGCGACCCCAGAGGGCAAGGGCGTCGGAGATTAGCTTCTACTTATTGGTGTTGGTGAACTTATTCTGCCAGTCGGTCGTCAAAATCTCTCGGCCAAATACCCATCCTGCCAGAAGGAGGGGCAATGCCAAGCCCAGAAAGCCGAAAAGACTGACCACCTGAGCCACTTGCCGCTGGGCTTGTTTTCTCCTGGGATCCGGGATGTTGTTAGCAGCCAGCACCACCTTAGAACAGAAAGCCACCACCACCGCCCCCACCGGCCCCAAAACCAAAGAGGGCCACAGCCAAGCCTCCACTTGCGAGAATGCGTAGGCTCCGGTAAAGGGGATAATCACGAAACAAGCCAACTCTAGGATCCCCCACGTGAAGAGGGCCAACCAGACATCTTTGCGGAAGACTTCATCGGGATTGGTGTACATAAGCCTCCGGGATAAACCGCCCACACTAAGGCCAGACCTCGAGACAGGAACGGAAGCGCCACGGCTTCCAGATTAACTCCAGGTGCAAGGATCTGCTTGACGGATTTCCTCTGCCATTCAGGCAACTCAGTAAGATAATGCCCAAGATTCTTGGATAAGCCTCCGTTGATTTACGCACAGGAGGGCGGCCTCGGCAAGGATAAACTCCCCGCGCGACCCCACACGTAAAGACTTGAAATAAGATTTAGGTGTTCAATAACTCATGAATCACCTGCGTTTGTTGCCCTTTCCAGCCGAGGTTGGGGTCAAGCCTGCCCTGTTGATAAGGCTCTTTTTCCCCTCCCACCTGGCGAGCTGAGGGCCTATTGCCTCTATGTGATGGTTGCCTATGGACTGCCGAAGGGATCCCCACACCCCAACGCCCTGCAACCTTGTCTCCTACTGACTTCGAGAGTGCCAAGCTGCCATGTCACGCATCCTCATCATCGATGATGATCCCAGCATTTGTGCTCTACTGCAGCGGTACTTGCAGCGGCAGGGGTATTCGGTTGAGGTGGCGATGACGGGGGCCGAGGGCTTACAGCAGTTGCGCGCTTTTCAGCCGGCCTTGGTAATTTTGGATCTGAACTTGCCGGATGTGAGCGGCTACGATCTCTGCCAGCAAATGCAAAAAGAGACCGGCGTGTACGTGTTGATGTTGACCAGCCGCGTCAGCCCTGCTGATAAGTTGCACGGATTCCAGTTGGGGGCAGATGACTACCTGACCAAGCCCTTCAGCCTGCCGGAGTTACAGGCGCGAGTGCAAGCCATTCTGCGGCGGCAACGTATGAAGACCGAAATGGCCAGCGCACCGGTCTTGACCTTTGCCTCTTTGGTAATCGACCCGGAAACCCGAGCAGTCATCCGCGAGCAGCGCCTGATCAACTTAACAGCACTGGAGTTCGATTTGCTCTATGCTATGGCTCGACATCCGGGGCGGGTTTGGCGACGGGCTGAGCTGATTCAAGAGGTGTGGGATTTTAACCACGAGGGAGATGAACGGGTGGTCGATGTCCACATCGGCCAAATTCGCAAGAAACTAGAGACTGATACCAGCCAACCGGAGTTGATCCGCACCGTGCGTGGAGTTGGCTACAAGTTTGAGCCCCCCGCTCCGAAGGAGGGATGGGGAGAGGAAAAACCTTAACCCCCAAATAACTCTCCCCTCTTCACGTTGGGAGAGGGGCCAGGGGTGAG
>NZ_JANSHQ010000224.1:0-2403 GCF_047461715.1 Synechococcus sp. R8-2
ATTGACTAGAGTCATGCTCCTTCGCTACGCAATGCTTAGGGGGCTGGTCTGAGGCTGGCTTATTCTGACCCTTGGCCCGCAGATCCGACGCCCCCGACAGATGTTGAGACGGGTCTGGAGTGGCTGGTGAAAAACTCTGGGCAAGTTTTACCGGGTAGTTTCACCACCTCTATCCCTATGGTGCTCCGCACCGCCGAGGCGACTGGCTGGGCAGAAGTATCCAACTCGGCAGAACAGAAGGGGTTGACCGCCTAATCTTCGTCTTCATCTTCTTCGTCATCTCCGTCTTCCCATTCCTCATCGAGATCCAGCAGCAGGGCATAGAGCTGATCAAAAAGCTCTGGCGGCTCATCGGGGGTGAGCAGGTAGGGATCCCCTTCGTCAGGCAGAGCGGCGTAGAGCAAAACGGGATCGAGGGGGGTAAAGATGCCGTATTTCTTCTCTTGGTAGAAAAAGGTAGCTAGCAGTTGAAACTCCTGGGCATCTTCCTCGCTCTCGCCCAGCTCGAACACATCTTCCTCTTCGACTGGGGGCAATTCCCCCTGAACCGTGAGGATGTCGAAGCCATTTTGCTGCAAGGTGAGGTTCAACTCCCCCAAGACAGCCTGGATGGTGGGCAGGGTAGCCTGTAGCTCTTCAGGATCCGGCTCGTCCAGGATCCCTTCCATGTTGGCATCGCCGTTCACCGCTTGGCTGGGTTCTTCTTCCCCTTCCCAAACCAGCACTTTGATCACAGCATCAACGGGAGTCACCAGAGCATAGGTCTGCTCGTCGATGACCACCTGACGCAGGATCTCGCACTTGAGAGGCTGGTTTTGCTCGTCGCGGAGCACCAAGGTTTCATGGGATTCAGTCATTGAAAACAGCCCAGGGTAGGAAAGACGGGGGTGTACAGAAGCTCATTCTCCCATGTTCTGCCCCCCTGCAATGCTGAGGGATCCCTTCCAGGCCCACCGGCAGAACTCTATGCTTCGGCTTCTCGTTCTGCCTGGGTTAAGGCTTCCAGAGCCAATAAAATCTCCTCTTCTCGGCGGGCGTAGGTTTCTTCGTCAATTTCTCCCAAATCTAGCTGAATTTGCAGGGCCGTAAGTTCTTTTTGCAGGTTTTCTTTGCTATCCAGCTGTGCTTCGGCGCGTTCTTGGATCTGCTCTGCTAGCCAAAGCAAACTTTGGGCCGGCCAAGTCAACAATTGCCAAACCATCCCAGGGCCCCTAAAGCAGATGATGAGTCTTCGTAATCCTATCAATTTGGATTCTCAGGTGGCCATTGCCCCGGCCTAGCCGTGAAACTTTTTGTTCCCTTCCTCCCCAAGCTGGAAAGACTGGGACACGCACGAAGCGCCAGGGGAAACACTGGCTATTGGTGCTCAGGCAAGTCCTAGCCGCGAAGACTAATCCTCTCGCTGGTGCTTCTCGATCCACTCCATGAGCTCCCCCTCGGAATGGGTACACAGGCGCTCTCCCGTGATTGGGTCTTGGACAGACCACCAGACCATGCCGCTGCCATCTACCCACTGCCGCACCCGCAGTTCATCGCAGGCCGCCAAGACTGCCTTCAGGCTCTGCCAAAGGTGGCGCAGTCCTCTGAAGAGCGCTGAAGAGAAGGGATCCCTGCCGCCGTACTCGGCTGCCAGCTGCCGCTCTTCTTGTTTCAGCAGCTCCATCAAGCGGGTGTTGTTGGCCGCCCTAGCTGCTTCCAAACGACGGGCCAGGGAGGCTGCTATGTTTTGGCGATGGCGGGCCAGGAGACTTGTCCCCCTCATTTCAGCGATTGCACTCATAAGGCTGCTCTACATACCAGTACCTCTACACGATCAATTCTACCAAAAAATCTGTAGTCAAGGATACGAAAAGTGCAAAACCATCGGTCCTGCACGCTAACGTGCGGGATCCGATCCCGGTGCCCTGCCTGGGAGCTGCCGGAAGTTAATCCAACAAGGGGCCACCTGAGCAGCTCAGATCAATCGGCGGCTTCCCCGGACGGATTTAACGGGGGCTAATCCACAGGCAGCAAATTCAAGCGGAGCGGCAACCGGAGTTTTTCCGCGTCTTGCAGGAAAAAATGCTTGCAAGCCTACTTCCACGGAGCTGCCACAACTCGGAACGAGCCGACCAAAACAGCTTAGGCAGGAGGTGGAGAGGAAAAGGATGGGGGACTATCAACTTCAATGTAGCCTAACCCTCTCTTCTGGACGATGGTCCGTAGCTCCTGAATCAACTTTTGATCTTGGGAAGCGGTACGTGCTCCTGACTCGGCAGCCCATTCTTTCAAGCTTTGAATTTGGTCACGAGCAATGGCGGCTAGAGGAACCGTTTGGCGGGTGGTGCCCCAGGAGTAACGATACAGCCTGTTAAGGAACTAAGGGGCACAGTAGCAACACTTAGCAAACCAACTTCGGAAGCA
>NZ_JANSHQ010000225.1:0-16362 GCF_047461715.1 Synechococcus sp. R8-2
CCAAAGCTTGCTCCCCTTTTTTTGCGGCTGCCCAGGGGTGAGCACGAACGACAGTTGAGCCAAGGATAAGATGCTCTAAGTCAGGGTCTTTCCCAAACTCCCAAGCAACTCCAGCGATGGAATCTCTGGTGTATCATTTTCCATATCTTTTTGGGAGGTAGCGCCACGGGGATCCAGAGCGAGCTATTACAGCAGGCCTTGGATAAACTGTTTGCATCCTGCCTCTTTGCCGATGTGGATCTGGATTCTGTTTTCAGGAAAGCTATAATTTTTTGCTATTTTATTTGCTGTGATCTGCAGCAAGATAACTCATCAGACCTTACCCAAAAACTGTCCTTATCATAACTAAATGCAAAAAACCTAACGACTACACCTTTTGCCGTTCAACTGGGATCTTCAGCCAACGGCTTAGTTCCGAGGCCAACCACTCCAGCTCTGGCTCCTGCAAAGGGATCCCCGCTCCCAACTCGTATTTGCGGTTGCCCGCCCAGATGTTCAACTGTGGGCTTTGGCGTGGGATCAGCTCTAGCCGGTCAATATCCCATCGCCGACTGGGGGGAACTCTGCGAAAGCGCAGGCCAAACACCTCGTAAACCAGGCGAATATATTTTGTGTCGATCCGTAGGTGGACTTTGCCGAATAGACCGTAGAGGATCACGCCCACCATCACCAACCCCACTGTCCAGAAGGGCAGGATGAATAGGCCAAACAACAGATTGGCCGGAAAAGGCGCATGCCCAACCGATATGATCGTGAAAAAGGTGATGACGGAGTTCCAAGCGATGGCGAAAGGCAGCAACGCCAAAACACCGGTTTGCCGGGCCGGGATCACCACCTGAAAGGTCTGTTCAGACTTGTGCAGTTGAATCCGGCTGCCTGCTGGCTGTCGAGTAGGGACTGCTGCTGCGTCTGAGGGAATCAAGGCGGGACGACGATCCAAATGCTCCAGCGCCTCCAGGGCCTGCCGGGCGGAAGCGGGACGATCTGCCGCCAAAGGTTCCGTCATCCACCGCAGCCAGTCGCGAAAGGGCGGGCTCAGGTGCACCGCTTGCTCGAACACAATCCGGGCTCCCTCCTGGGGCAGATCCGCCGGGTGTTGGCCGGTGAGCAGGTGGATTAGGGTGGCACCCAGGCTGTAGAGGTCGGAAGCGGGCACGGTTCTGCCGCCAAATTGCTCTAGGGGCATGTAGCCGTAGCTCCCCACCACGGTGTAGGATCCCTGCTCCCGTGGAGCAGCCGCCTGAACCGAGCCAAAATCCACTAGGTACACCTGCTGGTCGGATCCCAAGAGAATGTTGCTGGGCTTGAGATCTCGGTGAATGACGGGGGGATGGAGTTCGTGCAGGTAGACGAGAATGCGCAGCAGCTTTTGCGCCAGCTCCCGCACCTCCGGCTCGGCAAAGCGCCGCCCTTGCTCCATCCACTCCTGCAGCGAGGGGGCGTCGATGTAGGTTTGCACCAGGGCTAGGCCCCGTCCTCCCTCTAGGCTGATCTCGAAGTGGTCGCGGTATTCAGGAATGGCTGGATGGGAGAGGGTCTGCAGGATCTGGGCTTCCCGCTCGAACAGCTTCAGGTCGGCCCAATCGAAGTCTGGCCCGAAGAGCAGCAGCTTGATCACCACCTGTTCCGAGGTGAGCAAATCCTGAGCCAGGTAGGTGTGTCTGCCGCTGCGCTTGCTCAATCGCCGCTCTGGCCGATAGCGACTGTGCCAAATTGGACGCTCTGGAGCCATATCCCCTCCTCAGGTCTGACCCTGCTGGTTGTTTCAGCTTTAGCTTATCCTTGTCCCTTTTGGATCCCTGCCGCCGCGCCCCTCAAAAACCGACTAGAGTGAGTGAAGAGATGTGAAGTAAGCTCTCAGGTTGTATGGCCTCGCACCTGAAGATTCAAAAAATCCTTTATGTACGGCTGCCCTGCAACCCCATTTTTCCCATCGGGGTAGTCTATCTGGCGGATCACGTTCACAAGCTGTTTCCCCATGTCGAGCAGCGCATCTTCGATATGGGCACCTTTCCGCCCCTAGATTTTCGCCGCCGCATGCTGGAGCAAATCGATCAGTTTCAGCCGGATTTGCTGGTTTTCTCTTGGCGAGATATTCAAGTCTATGCGCCGGTGAACGGGCGGGCCGGCAACCTGTTGCAACACTCTTTTGAGTTTTTCTACGCCCGCAACCCCCTGAAAAAATTGCGGGGATCCCTGAATAGCCTCAGGCTGGTGCTGGCCTACTATGGCGAGATTTGGCGCAACACACGGCTGGTCTGGCAGGGGATCCGCAGAGCCAGGCGCTACAAACCTCACGCTGAAGCGGTGTTGGGGGGTGGGGCAGTCAGCGTCTTCTACGAACAATTGGGCCGCTACCTGCCCCAAGGCACCATCATCTCGGTGGGGGAAGGAGAAACGCTGCTGGAAAAAGTCATCCAAGGGCAAAGCCTAGCCACAGAGCGCTGCTATCGGGCCAAGCTGGAGCAACCTCGCCCAGGTTTGATCCACGAGCCGCCCCAACCTCTGCAAAAAACCGCCTGTGATTACACCTACATCACCGCCATTTGGCCGGAAATTGACTACTACTTAGAAGGGGGCGACTTTTACATTGGGGTACAAACCAAGCGCGGCTGCCCCCACAACTGCTGCTACTGCATCTACACCGTCATCGAAGGCAAGCAGGTGCGCCTCAACCCTGTGGATGAGGTGATCCGAGAAATGATGCAGTTGTACGAGCGAGGAGTGCGAAACTTTTGGTTTACTGACGCCCAGTTTATCCCTGCCCGCCGCTACATTGAGGATGCGGAGGAATTGCTGCAGAAAATCCTTGATGCCGGCATGACCGATATTCGTTGGGCTGCCTATATTCGGGCCGACAACCTCACCCCAAAGCTGGCCGAGCTCATGGTGAAAACTGGCATGAGCTACTTCGAGATCGGCATCACCAGCGGATCCCAGGAGCTGGTGCGCAAAATGCGCATGGGCTATAACCTGCGCACGGTACTGGAGAGTTGCCGCTACCTCAAACAGGCAGGGTTCAACGATCTGGTTTCGGTCAATTACTCCTTTAATGTCATCGACGAGCGACCGGAAACCATTCGGCAAACAGTACGGTACCATCGCGAGCTGGAAGCCATCTTTGGTCGCGACAAAGTTGAGCCGGCCATCTTCTTCATCGGCCTGCAACCCCACACTCATCTAGAAGATTTTGCTCGCAAAATCGGTGTTATCGACGACCGCTTTAACCCCATGCACATGACTCCTTGGACGGCGCGCAAACTGCTCTGGAACCCAGAACCCCTGGGATCCTTTTTTGGGGAAGTGTGTCTGGAAGCCTGGGATCGCAACCCCCATGATTTTGGCCGCGAGGTGATGGATATCCTGGAGCGTCGTCTTGGCCTGGCAGAGTTGGAAGAAGCCCTGAGCGCGCCTCTAACAGGGGTTTACGTGTCTTAGCTCTTGGGCCAGCAGCCTCGCTGAACCGGGCAGGATATGCTGGTCCGAAAGGGGGGATCCCTGTTGGGGTAAGGTGGCTGGCCTTCGAAGGCAGCCGGTTCTCCCTCTGTTCTGCAACCAACTGCTCCCATGCCTACTCTGCCTGCTTCCCCCACCTACTACCAACAGCTGGGGCTTTCTCCCCAAGCCAGCCTGGAGGAGATCAAAGCTGCCTACCGCCAGCGGGCACGCGAACTGCACCCGGATCGGTTGCCTGCCGATATCCCCGCAGGGTTGCGGCAGTTGGCCCAGCGGGAGTTCCTCCAGCTACAACACGCCTACCGAGTTCTCAGCGATAGCCAGCAGCGTCGGGCTTACGATCTCAGCCTCATGTCCAAACCCTTGCCTCCTCATGCGCCGGTGCAGGTGGTGCTTGAGCCGACTGCGACCTCTGTCAGTTGGCTCGCCCTCTTGAGTGCTGGACTGATAGGGGCTGCTCTGTGTTTGGCGGGCTTGGCCCTTTGGAATGCCCTCAACCCGGCCCAAGACTTGGACGCAGCCGGCAGAGTGGCCCTCCAGGCTCCTGCCAACCCGGATCCCTCTCCCTCGCCCAGGCCAGACTCCGGATGGGATGGGGATCTGCCCGCAACCTCTTCAGAGACGATGACCTCGGCCCCGGCTAGTCTTTCTGAAGCCACCTCTCCACCTTCTTCTGAGCAGATTGACCGCTTTGCCCGCACCCTCCTGGCGGTGCAACCTCTTCTGGAGAGCACCCAAAATCGCCTCCAACAGGCCAACAGCAGCGAGGAACGTCGGCAAATCGAACAACAGTTTGAGGCTGCTGCTGCCGAGATCATCGTCGCCCATCAACTGACCCCAGAGGACTATCAGCGCATCTCCGCCAGCGCCCAATTGGATCCGCAGGTGGCAGCCGCCATCACCGCAGCCGTGCGCCGTTGGAGGTCTCCGTCGCGCTAGCGGGACAGGGCCCTTGCGGCCAGCCGTGGAGAAAACACCTCGTAGATGACGGTCAAAGGCTGGCCCCTGTGCAACAAAAGATAATGCCTAGCCCAGAAGGGACCGGGACACTGCAGCAGCCGGGCAACCGGGTCTGCCTCGCCGTGGTAAAGGCCGCGCAGCTCGCGAAAGGTCTCCAGTTTTTCTTGGATCAGATTTTGGCCAATGGGCCGATCGGGATGGGGCAAGTATTGAACCAGATGTTCGGAGTTCCACCAAGAGGTGGCATAGAGCAAGGGCTGTTGAGAGGTTGCCCCGCACAGCCAAACCCGCCGCCGCATCAAAGGGGATCCCAGCCGCCCCAAATCTCTGGCCAGCTGTTGCATGGACTTGGGGGCAGTGCCCTGCTCTGCCTGTAAATCAACCCGGCCCGTGTCCAGCAGATGAGCCTGAATCGGCTCTTGGATCAAGGCAGCAAGATTACGGGTGGTAAAGCCATCCCCCAAAAGCAGCAAGCGCAGCACGGGATCCACCTGCACCAGCTCAGGCTGTACCGGGTCTGGCTCCCCCTGCCAATGCAGCTGTAGAGGCCACCAATCGCCTTGGCCAGAGGAGACATTGCCCAAAGAGCCATCTGCAGAACGGAGAGCAGCGCTCCAAGGGGATCCGGCAGCGTCGGCATGGTAGGTGAGGGGAGAAGGGGAAAGTTCCAAGGCGGCGGTTCAGTTGTTAAGTTCTGTATCGCCCCTAGTCTAACCCACCCACCATCTCTGCTCTGAGGAGTTTCCTAGCTCGTGCCCGGCTGAACGAGCAGTCGCACCACCCAGGGGACGACCACAACGACACTGATCAGGCGTGCCAAGTGCATGACCACCACTGTGCTGGTTTGGGCTCCCATGTCCAGGGCTATCAGGCTCATGTCGGAAATGCCTCCTGGAGCTGTGCCCAAGATGGCAGTCAAGCGCTCGATCCCCAGCCAACGGGAGATCAGGTACCCCGACAAGACCCCCGTGCCCACCGCAATCACTGTACAGAGCAGGGCTGGTCGCCACAGATCTTTCAGGGCCAGAAGCGTATCGGCAGTGAGCTTAGTACCCAAAAGAATGCCCAACACCACCTGCATGGCAAAACGGATCCCGGCTGGGGGAGCGGGAATTGGGATCGCCCCCCAGACATTCACCAAACCCACCGCCACCATGGAGCCCACCAGTGCTCCCGCCGGAAGCCTCAGCTTGACCCCGATCAGGGCGCCGGCCAGCCCGATCAACACTGTCCAGAGATAGCTCATCATTTGGGCTTAGCTTTGAGAAAAGAGGAACGCTGTGAGTCCGGGCCTGGCCCAACCCCTCTACGGCACTGGGCACAGACGCCGTAGAAGTCAAGCACATGGTACTCGATCGCGAATTGGTACTGACTGGAAAGCTGTGCCTCCAAATCTTCCACCGGACAATCGGGCAAAGGCACCACCCGCCGACATTCGGTGCAGATCAGGTGGTGGCGGTTGTGGCCATTGCTGGGCAGAACCTGGTAGTAGGTCTGCTGGTCTCCCAAGTTGACCGCTTGCAGCTTGCCCTCATTGCGCAGAGCATCCAAAACTCGATAAACCGTGGCCAGACCGACGGTGTGGTTGGCATTGCGCAACTCCAGAAAGATCTCTTGCGCCGAAAGGGGCTGCGACTGCTGCTCTAGCACCTCCAGAATCAATTTCTGGTTGCGGGTCTGGCGGGAAGAAGACATGATCCCTTCGTGTAGGTCGTTCTTGGGGGTCAACGCTCAGCGTCTGCCTCAGCTTTCATGCGCTCTAGGGTCTGGTGCATCTGGTCAAACATTTGGGTCAGGGAGAGCCCAAACCCCCCAAGCTGAGTTTGCAGTTGTTTGATGGTCATTTGAGCCATAAAGTCGTCGGAGAGTTCCAGCCGCTTCATGAAAATGCGCTGGCGCTCCAGCAACTCCTCCATCTGTTCGATGAAGATTTTTTTGCCTTCCCGGTCGAATTGGCCGTACCGTTGACCAAGCTGCATCAGGTTTTGGAAATCCTGAAACAGTTGCTTGGCTTCCTCTTGGACGATCTCAGAGTCGAAGAAGCTCATGGCCTTCCGTTTGCCCTGAATAAACTGCATTGGGTATACCCATCCTATCCGAATCCGATTGCCTCAGCAGGAGGCAACCCCTCCTGCGAGTACGGGATCCCGCCCTTCTGGCTCAGGATAGACTCTGGCTTGTTTGCCTCGGTGTCCGGTATGCTTCCGTTTCCTTGCGTTAAGGCTTACACTCAGCCGGCTGTGGCCCGGCGGTGGTGCGAACGGGTGCAGGGATCCCGACCTCTGTTTCTGGCCTGCTTGGGGTTTACCGAAACGGCTCTTGTTCCGGGCATTTCGGCTGCCGGCGCTACCCCCTCCTTGCGTCGCTACACAGCTCTTGCCGATGGGGAAGTGTTGCTGGCGGGCCATTCTCACCGCTTGCCCACCTCTCCGGATGGCTATCCTTCCCCAGTGGTGATCAGCTGCGCCATCCTAAGGGAGTTGGGGATCCCGTGCCGAGTGTTCGATTGTGGCTTGCCGGAACCTTTGCCGGGGGCAGAAATGGTGAGCTCTGGGGGAGTGGCCCGCTGCTTGAGCACAGGGCAGGCTCTGTCTGTGGAGCAGGTGGGATCCCTTTGGCAAGAAGGGTACGACCGCGGATCCCGTCTGGAGCAAGGCTACTGTGTGATTGGGGAGTGTGTGGCAGGGGGCACCACCACGGCGCTGGCGGTGTTGTTGGGACTGGGGTGGGCAGCAGAGGGCATGGTAAACAGCAGCCACCCGGTCTGCAACCACGCCCAAAAGCTGGCCTTGGCCCGGCAGGGATTGGCCCGTCTGCCAAGGGGAGCTTCTGCTGCTGAGGTGGTGGCGGCAGTGGGGGATCCCATGCAGCCCTTTGTGGCCGGGTTGGCGATGGGCGCAGCGCAACGGGGAGCGGTGCTGCTGGCAGGGGGAACCCAAATGTTGGCGGTGCTGGCCTTGATGCAGCGCTGGGGGGAAGAGCAGGGGATCCCTTGGCCCCCGGAGAACGTGGTTGTGGGAACCACCCGCTGGGTGGCAGAGGATCCCTCGGGCAATACGGTGGCCTTGGCAGAGTTGTTGGGGGTTGCCCCCCTTTTGGCCACCCAACTGAGCTTTGCCAATAGCCGCTATCTGCCTCTACAGGCTTACGAGCGGGGCTATGTCAAGGAAGGGGTGGGGGCGGGTGGGCTGGCCATTGCCAGCAGCCTTTACGCCGGTTGGGGCCAAGCGGAGCTGTTGGCAGCAGTTGAGCGCAGCTACGAACGCCTGGTGCTTCAGGCCGGCTCCAAAGGGGCCATGGTCAACCCCTCCCGCAGCAATTGCTGATGGTAGAGCTCCGCCTGTTCTTGAGGGCCGACCCAAACAACTGCTTGCCCTTCGGCATCCACCTGCACGGTCAGTTGCCGCGCTAGGGGCAAAGTCATGCCGGGGATGTATTTCAGCAGACATTCCGTAACGTGCTGAAAGGTATTGAAATCGTCATCCAAGACGATCACCTTGAAGTGGGGGTAGGGTTGGCGAACCTGGGTTCTCGAGGGCGAGAACTGCTGAGCAGGTCGAGTTGGAGCTTCCGTAGTCATAGCAGAAGAGATCGACACAACTACCGAGTAACTTGGGTCTCTCAGGGGTGAGAAACCGGTCGCTTCTGATGATTTATCTCTATCTAGTTTCTAGTCTAATTGGCATCTTGTTGGCAGCTTGTGTCTGTATTCGGATCCCTTGTCGGTCGTTGGCGTCAGCGATAGAGCATGGTTCCTCTAAAGCTCTTCCCGCAGCGGGCGGCGGGGCTTTTGCCCGCCGAAGTGGCGCTCGAAATACAGGGCAGTGGCCCGGCGTAGAATCCCGGCTTGGGCAAGGGCCTGACACAGGGATCCCCCTGGCGGCAGGTGCTTCTGGATCTGTTCGATTTGGGTGGCACTGACCAATCCAGAAGCCTTGAGGTAATCGGCCACGTGGCGTCCCCCCGCCAGTTGAACGGAGTAGCCCCCTTCGCTGAAAAATTTGACGGTCTCCGGCTTGAGGCCGCTGTGGTGGGCCAGCACATCCGTGAAGGTGCCCCCTTCCTTTTCCCAAGCGTGAATGACGGTTTCGATGCCGGCATTGTCGATTAGGCCAGCCGCCCGCAATTGGGTCAACACCCGCTGTACCCAGGGGGTGGCCCGCTGCAAGGCTTCCAAGTCCTCTTCCCCCAAATACTGCTGCGGGGGCAATTCGCTTTCTGGGGCACTCAGTTCCGCTGCCCAGTCGGCTATGGTCAGGGCCTTGAGATCCTCTGTCTCTGGCCGGGCTTTCTCTGGAGCTGGGGTCGGTGCGGCTGAAGGTGGGGAAGTTCGCCGGGCTTCGGCTACCGCTGCGGCTAGAGCACGGTTTTCCGCTTGGGCCGCCTGCAGTTGGGCCTGGAGCTGGCTCACTTGGGCTTGGGCTTCCTGCAAGCGATCTTGAGTTTCTCGCAGTTGGGCTTGGGTTTCTTGGAGCTGCACTTGCAGGCGGTGGGTGGCCTCGGCAGCTTCTTGGCGAACGTGGGCCAGGTCGGCAGTTAAGCGCTGCTTCGTAGACTGGGCCAGTTGGAGTTGATGTTGGTGCTCCTGCAGCGATTGGTTCAGGGCGGCCACTTGGGCTTCCATTTGCTGCAGAGTATGACGCAGATGGGCCTGCTCTTGGAGCTGCTGTGCCTGAGCCTGCTGTATCTTCTGCTGCTCCTGCAGTTGGGATCCCAGCTCTTGCAGCTTGTGTTTGGCTTGAGATTGCCATTCTGTCAGCTCGTGGCAGCGGCGACGTAGGATTTCCAGCTCTGCTTGGGCGGCTTGCAGTTGCGCGGATCCCTGAGCTTGCTGAGCTTGGAGTTGCTCCTCCAGTTCCCGAATGCGCTGCTGGGCAGCCTTTTGTTGTTCAGTGCCCTGCTGGATTTGGGCTTCCAATTGGGCAATGCGCTGCTGCTGTTCCTGCTGGCGGGCTTGATGGTCGGCAACCTGCTGCAGCGATTGTTCGACCAGGAGCTGTTGCTGCTGCCGCTGCTGCTCCAGTTGCGCTTCTAAGATGGCAATTTGCTCTTGGTAGCGCTCCAGCTGGGCTTTGTATTGCTGGGTAACTCTGTAGGTCTCTTGGGCTACCTGTAGAGGGGAGACATAAAGAGGGGGCTGATCGGGAATGGTGGACCACTGCTCCACCATCACCTCCCAACTGTTGGCAGCTCCTTTCTGGCGCCGCAGCCGCTGCTGCTTGTCCAAGGCCCATTCCAACCAGTGGGGTTGTACCCAGCCCTGCTGCAGCAAGATCTCCCCCAGCTTGCGCTCCGGGTGCTGCCGCTGCTGAATCAGAGCCTGATGGATGTGCTCCAGCTCCAGATACCCATGCAGCATCAAGATCTCGCCGATACGCACCAGTTCGACCGGGATCAACGGATAGAGATCTTGGGGGGCAATCCAGCCGTGCTGCATACACAGCTCCCCCAACATCAAGGGGTTGTCGGCCTTTTCCCACATGGCCTGAGCCAGTTGGGCGGGGGTGAGCAGTCCTGCTCGATTGAGGGCTTCTCCCAAGCGGATCTCAAACTTTTCCTGCTCGATGGCGGTTGGGGTGGGGCTGGTCGGCGGATTCATTGGGCCTCTCGGACGGGAAGAGTAAGCTCTGCTACAACTATCGTAGTGGAAAATCCTTAGAGAAGTAGCATGCCGCAACCGAAACGCATTTTGTCAAGCCGAGGATCCACGGATTTTGCCGGAAGGTCGCTTTTTAAGTCCTAAGAGGGGCGCTGTTCTTGGCTTTGGGCAAACTGTTGCAGCCGCCGCAGCATCAGCAATTGTCCCAAGCCCAAGGGCAGGAGAGAGACGGCCTCTACCCGCAACTGCACCCAGCCGTTCCCCCACAGCCAGTCACAGTAGCCATCGGCTCCTCCCCACATCAGCAGGCGCAGCCGTTCCGGCAGCAGGGTTTCCACCTGGTGCATGATCGAGAGGGGGCCCCATTGGGCGGCAAAGGTGCTGCCCAGCTCCAGCCTTTCGGGAAGGGATCCCTGCAGTTGCTGGGGCCAGATCCACTGCTGCAACAATCCCACCTCTGTCAGACAGCGCTGCACGGTCGATGCACTGGCCTCGACTTCAACCCGGATGGTGGATGATTGAAATGTTCCTAACATATCCGTTCCGCATGGGCGAGCTGGTGACCGGCACAACAGTCTGTGCCACGGTTCTCCCGGCGATGCCTGACTCTATTCTGGTCAATTTGTGGGGTTTGCCCACCCTTTCCCAGCGATCTTGCCTTTGAATCGTCCCCACTTGGTTGCCATCTTCGCCCAGAGCTTGGATGGAAAGATCGCAGCCCACCGAGCGCACAGGCCCTCCTTCAGCAGCCCTGAGGACTATCGGCACTTGGAAACCCAAGCTGCTCAGCAACAGGCTTTGATCATGGGGGCAGCCACTCTGCGGGCCTACGGCACCAGTCTGCGTATTCGGGATCCCGAGTTGATCCAACGCAGAACCGCTCAGGGCCTCTCTCCCCAGCCCCTGACGATCATCTGTTCCGACAGCGGGGATATTCCTGAGGATTTGCCGTTTTTTCGCCAGCCCCTCACCCGTTGGCTGTGGACAACTCCCAAGGGATCCCGGATTTGGCGAAACCGAACCGGCTTTGAAGACATCTGGGTGGCTGCCGATTGGGATCTGCCGGCACGGCTGGCCCGCCTGCGCAGCTTGGGCATTGAACGGGTGGGGTTGTTGGGCGGGGGGCGGCTTTTGGGGGCATTTCTCCAGGCAGGGGCCTTGGATGAGCTGTGGGTTACCCTCGCTCCGGTGCTGCTGAGTGGATATGCCGATGCGCCTGCCAGCATTGAGGGTTGGCAAGTGCAGGGATCCCTGCCCCAGTTGGAGCTGCTGGAATGCCGCCGTGGCTCCAAGGAGCTGTTTTTGCGCTACCGAGTCGAGTGGCCCTGAGAAATGCTCGACACAAACACAAAAATTTTTGGACAAATTCAGATTTCCCGGAAATCCACAGGTTTTCCCCAGGCTTTCCACAGGCGGGTGGGCCGTTTTCCACAGGGCCTTTCCCTCAGGGGGCGGCATCGGGGGTTTCTGTGGAAAAGTGGAGGTCGGTAAGGTTCAGGCGACTACACCCTGAGAAACGTAACGGGATCGCGCCGTTTTTTCCGATCCCATCAAGGCCAATGGAGAGCTTTTGTCCTGTTGGATCCCTGACTTGGGATTGACACCCCCCGTGGGTTAAAGGGCAGAATAGCCGCACCTGAGGGTGAGTGGCGTGGAGGTGTTCCCAACCGCTCTCCTCAGAAAAGACTTCATCTGTTCTACAGCCCACGACAGGCTTAGGAACAGTTGTGCATGCCCTCCCTCCCATCCGCTGGGATAGGGGCAAGCTATGAACCTATATTGCTTGCTTTTCTGCTTGCGAGCCTGCTGAGGCTCTTGGCCTATCTAGGTTGGGTTTTGATGTTGCGGGTTCGCTCTGTTCGAGCTGCCCAAGTTTTGGCTGTGGCCGCAGGTTTTGCGGGATACCGTTTTCTCCCCTCTTAAGCCCGAGTGAGTAGTTGGACTATGAGTTCTCACAGCGTCAGCATTTTGAGCGAAATTCCTGAGGAGCTGCATGACACCCTCAAAAACTACCTCTCTCGCCATCCCGACTGGGATCAGGATCGGGTGGTGACGGCAGCGCTCTCGTTATTCCTGCTCCAAAGTGGGGAGAGCGACCGGCGGGCGGCGCGCATCTACTTGGACAGCCTGTTTCGCCGCAACTGAGCCCCAGGGATGGCCTGTGAAAAGTGGGGCAGTAGGAACCTTTTGTTAGCCTGAGTAGGGATCCTGTCCCACTGCTGTCATTTGGACACTGGGGGGAGGGGGCTAAGAAGTGAAAGGGATCTCAAAAGAGGCAAAAAAGAGGCAAAGACGTGCCACGGGGCTTTGGGCGAGGAAAAGACAACCGGCAAGCGGCTGAGTCACAGGATCCAGAGCGGGGATCCGAGATCCCATCCCCAGAGGCGGCTCTGACGTGGGTTCAACGCTACCGACAGGCGGGGGATCTGAAAGCTGCTCTGCACCTCTGCCGGCAGCTTACCCGCGCCCATCCCCATCTGTTCGCCGCTCAGGCGTTGCTGGGATCCCTTTATCTCCAGATGGGGGATCCCCGCCAAGCTTTGACCCCCTTGCAACTGGCTCTGCACCTGCGGGGGGATTGGGTGCCGGCCTGGCAGGATCTGGGCGATGCCTGGATGCAGCTTGGCAACCCAGAGGAAGCGGCGCGAGCCTACGAACAGGGCCTGGCCTTTGCCCCCGGTGATGGGCAATTGCTTTTCCGATTGGGCAGTTGTTGGCTCACCCTGGGGAAATTGGCCCAGGCAATTGAGGTGTTGCAACAGGCAGCAGCAGCCCAGCCTCCCCAGGTCTATGCCTTGGCAGCTTTGGGGAATGCCCTGATGCTCGATGGCCAAGCTGAGGAAGCGGAAGGCTGGTTTCGCCAAGCTCTCGCCCTTGCACCCCAGGAGGGGCGAATTCTCGTTAACCTCGGCCACTGCCTGCACCTGCAAGATCGCTTGGAGGAGGCCGCCGATTGTCTGCAACGGGCCATCTTGCTGCTGCCGAGGGACGCCCAGCCTCACAACAACCTGGGCACCATCTTGCAGGAACAAAACCGGTTGGAAGCGGCCATTGAAGCCTATCGGCGCAGCTTGCAGTTGGCCCCCCACTGGCCGGAGATCCACTACAACCTGGGCACGGCTTTGCTGACCCTGGGCCGCTACGAGGAGGGGTGGCGAGAATACGAATGGCGGCTGCAGCGACAAGGGGCGACCTACCCGCGCTTTCTTTCCCCTCTGTGGACGGGATCCCCTCTGGGCCGCCAGACCCTGCTGATCTACGCCGAACAAGGGTTGGGGGACACGATTCAGTTTGTGCGCTACCTGCCGCTGCTGGCCGAGGCCCATCCCCAAGCGCAAATCTGCCTCCGCTGTCAGGGATCCCTTGTCGAGCTGTTCAGAGGGTGCTTCCCCCTTCCCCAGGTGCAGGTGATCTCGGAAACGGATCCCTTGCCCTCTTTCGATTGCCATCTGCCCTTGCTCAGCTTGCCACAGCGGTTGGGCACCACCCTGGAGACGATCCCTGCCTGCATCCCCTACCTTGTCTGTCCCGTTCGCGCAAGTGGGCCGCAGATCCCTTTGAGCCTCTCCTGGCCAGAGCTTTCCCAGGAGCGGATGAAAGTGGGGCTGGTGTGGGCCAGCGGCCGGCGTGCCCACCCTGATCTCAACCGCGTGCAAAGGCTGAAAAGTTGTCCTCTGGATCTGCTGCTCCAGCACTTGCATGTGCCTTCCATCCAGTGGGTTAGCCTGCAGGTGGGGGAAGATCTGTCCGCGCCACTCGGACAGAGTCCTCACCCGGTGGGAGCCTTATTGGAGCAGTACCAGGTGGTGGAGCTGGGATCCCGTTTCCGCAGTTTTGTCGATACAGCCGCAGCCGTTGCCCAGTTGGATCTGGTGATCAGCGTTGATACAGCCGTTGCTCATTTGGCCGGGGCGATGGGCAAGCCGGTATGGGTGCTGCTCCCCTTTGCCGCCGATTGGCGCTGGCTGCTCCATCGAGAAGATAGCCCCTGGTACCCCGGGGTAATGCGACTGTTTCGACAAGACACACCGGGAGACTGGGTTGGCGTGTTGAGGCGGGTGCAGGCCGCTCTTGAAGAGAGGTTGCGAGGGATCCCCTCTCAAGACCGTGCCTGTTCCTCTCCCTGAACGATGCGCTGAAACAGATAGCCGGTGCCTCGGGCCGTCAGGATCAGCTCTGGGTTGCTGGGGTCATCCTCCAGCTTGGCCCGCAGCCGCGAGATGTGGACATCCACCACCCGCGTATCCACATGGCGCTCCGGGGTATAGCCCCACACCTCTTGCAAAATCTCGGAGCGGGAAAAAGGCTCCCCCGACCGACTGACCAACAACTCCAGCAGACTAAACTCCATCCCCGTCAGGCGAATGCGCTCGTCCCGTTTGTAGACCTGCCGCTTGTTGGTATCGATGCGAATATCCCCCACTTGAATCACCCCAGAACTGGGGATCCCATCGTGGGCCGACCGCGCCACCCGGCGCAACACCGACCGAATGCGAGCTTCCAGCTCCTTGGGCGAAAAGGGCTTGACCACATAGTCGTCTGCCCCCAGCTCCAGCCCTGTGATACGGTCGGCTACATCTCCCAGCGCCGTCAGCATGATGATGGGGATGTCCGATTCTTTGCGCAGCTCCTGGCAGACCCCATAGCCATCCAGCTTCGGCATCATCACATCCAGCACCACCAGGTCGGGATCCTGCTTGTGGAAAACCTCCAGCGCCTCCTCGCCGTCCGAAGCTGTGACCACGTCGTATCCGATCATGGACAGACGGGTTTCCAAAATGCGTCGAATGCTGGCCTCATCATCGACCACCAGAATCCGTTCCTTACGCTGTGCTTCCACGGTGCTGCAACTCCTGAACTTCTAACGGTACTCGGTAAAAGAGAGATCTGAAAAAGAACTAAGGTGGGCGCTATCTCGAGTTGGGCGGATGCAGGAACCTCAGGGGCTGCTCCTCAGTTGGGCAGACTCACCGAGTGAAATTGAACACTCACAAGCAATCATCTGCAATTAACCAAAGCCGCACCCCAGGGATGCAGCTCCGGGAAACAAGCACAAAACAGAAGGCCCTCTCAGCAGTCGATTCAATCTTGTTAAAAGCTCCAACTTCAATCCCACCTGATGATGCTGTCCAGTACCTGGTGCAAGGCACTCCTCCCCCCAAACCATTGCTCAAACCTGAGAGGCCTTCGTAAGAAGTTACTTTCCATAACCTAATTTATCATCCAAAATCGGCTGCCAACCCGCCTCGATGCTCTATTTTGCGGCTATTGGGCCGGACTTGATACATACCTTCACAACTTTTTCAGACCGATGCCCATTTTTCGGGATGTCCCTCAGGAAAAGCTGGGGATCCCTGGCCGTTTGCGGTGGGAACAGCGTAGCAACTGGCCAATAGCTCGGCGGAACGGATTTCTCGATCTGTATGATGCTCCAAAACACGCCGCAACAGACGTTCTGCTTCCAGCCAAGCAGCCAAAGGCAGCGAATCCTCAGGCAGAGGCAATGTCGAGTTGGGCAGGGATCCCAAGGCACGTAAGGCAGAAGCGGAGACCCAGGCAATTGGGCTGGGCCGCTGGGCCACCCGGCAGGGATCACAGACCAAGCCACCCCATTGGGGGCTGAAAAAAACGCCGTCGACCAACTCCCCTTGACAGAAGTAGCAGGCTTGTACCTGAGGGGCAAACCCCGCCAACGCCAGGAGGTGATACAACCCGTGGGTGAGCAAGGGCAGAACGGCCTGTTCCGAAGCAGCCCGCTCGATGCGTTCCAAGTGTTCGACCAACACCACAAACAGCTCTTCCTGAGCTTGATCGGGCAAGGCCAACAGCAAGGCCACCTCCGCCAAGTACTGCGCTGCCGTGAGATGGGCTAAGCTGCGGCTGAGGCGGGGAAAAGTCTGGAGGGTTTCCGCTTGGACAATGCGCTGTAAACGCTGGGAAGTCTCTGTTTGGGCAGACCAGCGCCCCCGCACCATCAGCAAATCGTTGATGACAAAAGGCTCCATCCGCCCGCCCAGCTTGGAAGGCTGCTTACGGGATCCCTTGGCCACCGCCCGGATCAACCCTTGCTCGCGGGTCAAGATGGTTACAATCCGATCCGCCTCTCCCAGGGGGATCCCTTTCAGGTTGATGCCCGTAACCCGGTAGGTGCGCCCACTCATGGGGTTCCTCTGGCTCGCAGCTCTTGCATCAGCTCCAGCCCCCAAGAGGTGCCAATACGGCTGGCCCCCGCCTGGATCATGGCCTCTGCTTGAGCCACCGTGCGAATGCCGCCCGACGCTTTCACCCCCACTTTACCGCGGCTGAGTTGCCACAACAGTTGCACATCTGCCGGCGTCGCCCCCCCC
>NZ_JANSHQ010000226.1:0-5611 GCF_047461715.1 Synechococcus sp. R8-2
TCCGTCCCGCTAACGCGATCGGAATCCAATGGCGAAAACCGGGCTACGGCCCAACTGCAAGGTGGAGCCGGTTCAGAGGCAAGGTTAAATCGGATCCCAGCTTCCCCCAAGACCATTCCTCCCCTGATCTCCCAAGCCGGTGGGAGCTTGGATTTGGGCGGTGTTGTGTTGGCAGATGCCGCCCCTGCGTCGGGGCTGACGGGATCCCCTCCAAGGGGAACGGAAGCCTTTATCCCCACCGCTGGCTCACCCCTGGCTCCTCAGCTGCTGGAGCGGTTCCCGCTCCTACAGGATCTGGGCACTGGTGCAGATGCCGTTTCAGCGGCAGAAAATCTTGGCACCGGCAGCCAGGGATCCCAGATTCGCCAGCAACTCTCGGCCACCGCGCAGTGGCAAATCCCCCTCGACCCGGATCAAATCAACGTGAGTGGGGATGTGCTCAGCTACATCGCCGAACAAGACCTGGGCATTGCCGAGGGGAACGCCTTGATCCAACTGGCTGACGGCACCCGCATCACCGGCGACCGGCTGCTGTTTTATCGGCGGGAGCGACGCCTGCGCAGCGAGGGCCCTTTTCGCATGGAGCAGCCCCCTGGCCCCCAAGGGCGGGGGATCCGGCAAATCGAAGGGCGAAATTTGGATCTGGATATCCCCGGTCGCACTGCCCAATTTGAGAGCTCGCTGGTCATTCTGCCGGGGGAGGAGCCGGGCACCAAGGTTTTTGTGCGCAGCCAAGAGACCACCGCCATTTTGGGGGATCAGATCTTTTTCGAGAAAGCCACCGTCACCACCTCGCCAGAGCCACCCATCACCCACTACGTGCAAGGGGATCGGGTGGAGGTGTTTCCCGATGACCGGGTGATCGTCTACGACGCCCGCGTGTTTGCCGGCGGCGAGCTGACAGAAGCAGGGGATCTGCGGGCAGGCCTGCAGATTGCCTATTTCCCCCTGTTCATCTACAGCCTGCGAGATCACCAATGGGTGCTGCCGGGGCGCAGCGAGACAGAGGGGGTGTTTGTCAAATCCAGTTGGGCCTACCGCTTCGACGAATACAACTTCGGCGGCCTGCGGCTGGATGCCATCCAGAAAAAAGGGGTGGGCATTGGTTTCTTGCATGACTACATCCTGCCCATCCCGGACAGTGTCAACTACGGGCGAGCCCAGTTTTACTTGGTTACCGAAGCCGACCAACAGCGCTTCTCCAGCCGTTTCCGCATCGACCACAACTTCGACTTCTACGCTGCCAACCTCTTTGGGCAGGAAGGCCAACTGCGGGGACAGCTCAACCTCAACCTGGACAACACCTACCGTCCTGCCGGCGGACGCAACGACAACGCCGATCTCCGCCTCAACGCCACCTTTCAGGGGGATCTCTCCACCACCACCCTCAACATCAGCCGCACCGGATCCCAGGAGCGGGGCATCTACAGCTTCCCCCTCACCCTCAGCCACATCCAGCGGTACGGGGGCGTGCACTGGCTGCAATCGGATCTCCGCTTGGACTACAACCAGCGGGTGAGCGTCAAAGATGGCCCCGACTTTGCCGATGCGCGGTTGACGCTGGGCACTCAACTGACCCCACCCGGCTGGGGAGGTACCTATCGCCTGGCCTACCGCGCCTACAGCAGTTCCAATGGCGACAACGAGCCGCGTCGCAACTTCGAGCTGGCCTTTAACCCCGACCTCGTTCGCATCACGCCAGATATTGCTCTCAGCAGCGCCCTCACTCTAACTCAAGAGCAACAGCCGGATCAGGAGGTGGGGGCGGGCCTCCACTTTTTCAATCGCTACGAGCTGCGCTCCAGCCTCCAGTTCAACGATATTCAACCGGCTCCCTGGATCACCTTCATGCCGGGTTCTATCGATTACACCCAAGTTCTCTACTCCACTCCCGACCAGGAGTCTACTGTCAGCCTCAACCCTCGCCTCAGCCTCAGACCTGCCGACTGGAATACCATCGACCTGCGCTACAGCCGCACCTTCTACGGCAACAATTCTGTGCCCTTCCAAACCCTCTCTACCAGCCCCAGAGATGTGGATCGCATCAATGCCAACATCAGCTTCTTTACGCCCCGCGATCTTCTGCCCAATGTCCCCCCAGGCTACATTGCCTTTGAAGATGACCTGCCCGGCGAGCTGCCGATAGCCCTGACCTTCCCCGACGATACCCCGGAGGATTTGGCAGCGATTGCCTCCCGCAACTTGCAGGAGCTGCAGGCAGAGGTGAAAAACCTGGTGCGCCTGGACACCAGCCTTGGCTACGACTTCATCACCCAGAAGTGGGATACCCTCAACGCCAACTTCACCTGGAGCACCGCCCCTGATCTGTTCAACATTCAGTTGCAGACGGCCTACGACCTCAACGAAGGGCAGTTGCAACCGATCCGTCTGGAATATCGGGGGCGCAGCAGCACCACGTTTAACCGGGATCAACGCTCCGGCCTGGAGGTGTATGAGCCGGGGATCAGCTATGCCCTGCAGGCGGTTTACGATCCCCGGTTGGGCCAGATCTCTACCTATGGCCTGGAGCTGGATGCCACTCTCGGCACGCAGTGGCAAAACCACTGGCGGCTCCGCCTGGGCCTGACGGAAGCAGGGATCCGCCGCGTGGAAGTCCGCCGCGACCTGCGGGATTTTGAGCTGCGCTTTGCCTACGATCCGGTGGCAGAGTCACTGCGCTTGGAAGGGATCCTGGTGGCTTTCCCCAGTCGCCCGGTGGGCCTCACCCAAGAGCGGGGAGATTTTCAACTGACCTCTCCCATCACCTCTCCTATCGGCACCTTTCTGCTCCGCGACGCCGACGCGACCGGCTGGGATGGCCTCAGGCCCTGATCCCCGCTTCCCTGGGAAGGCTCCCTGTCCACTGTTGCGGCGGGCTAGGTGATGACGTCTGGCTGCTGCCGACCGGTGCGGGCGCGAATCTGGGCAAGGTGATCGGCCAGTTGAATCTGTTCGGCCAAGGCCACTTGGGGATCCAGGCCATGCCGGGCGGGATCCGGCTCCAATCGCTCCAGGTACACCCGCAGGGTGGCTCCGTGGGTGCCGGTTCCAGAAAGCCGGTAGATGATGCGGGATCCATCCTCAAAGCCAATGCGGATCCCTTGGTGGCTGGTGGTGCTGCCGTCCACGGGATCGGTGTAGCTGAAGTCGTCAGCGTAGGCCACCAGCTGGGATCCCAGGCGCTGGCCCACCCACCTGGGCAGGGAGCGTCGCAAGTCTTCCATCAGCGCCTCGGCCACCTCCACCGGCAGTCCCTCGTAGTCGTGACGGGAGTAGACGTTGCGCCCATAGGTGCGCCAGTGCTCTTCCACGATCTGCCGCACCGGCTGCCGTCGAACGGCCAAAATGTTCAGCCAAAACAGGACGGCCCAGAGCCCGTCTTTTTCCCGGATGTGGTGAGATCCGGTGCCGAAGCTCTCTTCCCCGCAGAGGGTGACCTTGCCGGCATCCAGCAGGTTGCCGAAGAATTTCCAGCCGGTGGGGGTCTCGTAGCAAGGGATCCCCAACTTGGCCGCCACCCGATCTGCTGCCTGGCTGGTGGGCATGGAGCGGGCAATTCCCGCCAGCCCTTCTCGGTAGCCGGGTACCCGGTGGGCATTGGCTGCCAGCACTGCCAAGCTGTCGCTGGGGGTCACGTAAAATTGGCGGCCCAGGATCAGGTTGCGATCCCCATCCCCATCGGAAGCGGCCCCAAAGTCCGGCCCATCTTCCCGAAACAACAGTTCCACCAATGGGCGGGCATGCACCAGGTTGGGATCCGGGTGTCCGCCGCCAAAATCCGGCAGGGGCTGCCCGTTGAGCACACTGCCCTCTGGTGCTCCCAGGGATCCCTGCAAAATGGCGTGGGCATAGGGGCCGGTGACGGCGTGCATGGCGTCGAAGGCAATGCGGATCCCGGAAGCCAGGTAGTCGCGGATGGCCTCGAAATCGAACAGACGCTGCATCAGGCCCAAGTAATCGGCCACCGGGTCGATGACGGACACCGTGAGGGACCCCAGCCGTTGCTCGCCCAAGCGATCCAGATCGACATCGGGAGCTTCCAGGATGCGGTACTCCCGGATCTGCTGGGTGCGGGCGTAAATGGCCTCGGTCACCTTCTCCGGGGCAGGGCCACCGTTGCCGATGTTGTACTTGATGCCGAAATCCCCCTGGGGGCCGCCGGGGTTGTGGCTGGCGGAGAAGATGATCCCCCCGTAGGCGCCGTACTTGCGGATGAGACAGGAAACCGCCGGCGTGGAGAGGATCCCTCCTTGGCCCACCATGACTCGCCCGATGCCGTTGGCCGCCGCCATCTTGAGCAGGATCTGAATGGCCTCGCGGTTGTAGTAGCGGCCATCCCCCCCCACCACCAGGGTTTGGCCGGCGGATCCCTCTAGGACATCAAAAATGGATTGGACGAAGTTTTCCAGGTAGTGGGGCTGCTGAAACACCGATACCGGCTTGCGCAGGCCAGAGGTGCCGGGTCTCTGGCCGGGAAAGGGCGTCGTGGGAACAATGCGCAGGCTCATAGGCTGCCGGAAAAGCTGCTTGCTCCTCTACTATCTCATCGTTGGGCCTCTTGTTTGGGCTGAGTTGCATCGGCAGCGCAGACTTCTTTCCCTGCCCATCCATGTGTGGATTGGGTTGAGCGGACTGCATCATCTCGGCTGGTAGCCCTCCATCTTCAATCCCCTGGCTTAACCACCCACTCCACCGGGGTTTTGCTGGGATCCGGCAATTTCAACGAGAACAGCCCCGCCGCCAAGATCAAGAGGGTGGAAAACCAAAGACAGCCCTCCAATCCGTAGAACTGGAAGAGGATCCCAGAAGTTACCGTCCCCAACAGCCGCCCGCCGGAATTAGCCATGTAATAAAAGCCCACATTGAGGGCTACGTCGTCGTCTTCCGTGTAGGCCAGCACCAGGTAGGAATGCACTGCCGAATTGAAGGCAAAGACGATCCCGAACAGGATCAAGCCGCCGGTGATCACCAGCTCCGGTGCCAGCCCGGCCATGAAGGCTGTGGCAATGATCGCCGGCACCGCCGTCAGCACGAAGGTCCAAATCTGGATGGTGCGGGCCTTGGGAGCACGGCCAGGGCGACCCCCACCCAGCAGTTGCGGCGCTACAAACTGAATGAACCCATAGCCAATCACCCAGATGGCCATGTAACTGCCCACCTGCATAAAAGTCCAGCCCAGCTCGTCGTAGAGAAACACCGGCAGGGCCACCACAAACCACACATCCCGCGACCCAAACAGGAAAAAGCGAGCTGCCGAGAGGATGTTGATCTCTCTGCTCTTGGAAAACAGCCGCTTGAAGGGGATCTTGGCCTTGATTTTGCCCATGTCTGCAGGCAGCAGCGCCCCCGAACAGAAGATCAAAGCCAACGCCCCCGCCTGGACAAAGTTGGCCATGCGGAAGCCCATGGGATCCCCGTAGATTTCGGTGAAGATCTGCAGCAGGGCCGCTCCCACAAAGAACCCCACCCCCTTGAGGGCGTTTTTGGATCCCGTGAGCATAGCCACCCAACGAAACAGGCGGGATTCCGCTTCTTTGGGCACCACCAGGCGGATGGCGCTTTTGGAGCTCATCTTGGTGAGGTCTTTGGCGATCCCGGCCAGAGCTTGGGC
>NZ_JANSHQ010000227.1:0-852 GCF_047461715.1 Synechococcus sp. R8-2
CTTTTTGGGGGGTGGAGCGGTCTTTTTTCATCTGGCCCAAGGGATCCCATCGGGTTCTCGACACTTTGTTTTGTCGGATATCAACCCTGAGCTGGTAAACGTGTATTGCTGCGTGCGGGATCAGGTGGAGGAGATCATTGCCCTGCTCAGCCACCACCAAGCCCACCACAGCCGGGATTATTACTACACCATCCGCGCGGCTCGATTTGAAGATCCGGCGCAACGGGCTGCCCGCCTGCTGTATCTGAACAAGACCTGTTTTAATGGCCTCTACCGGGAGAACTCGCGGGGAGAGTTCAATGTCCCTTTGGGCCGTTACCGTAATCCCCGCATTTGCGACGCGGAGAACCTACGGGCCGTGGCACGAGTTTTGCAAGGCGTGGAGATCACAGTGCAGCCGTTTTGGCAGGTGCTCGAACGAGCCAAAGCCGGGGATTTCGTCTATTTGGATCCCCCTTACTATCCCCTTTCTGCCAGCAGTAGCTTCACAGCATACAGCCGGTTTGCCTTCGGCGAAGCGGAACAGATCCGCCTGCGAGAAGTGTTTGGAACATTGGCCGACCGAGGCGTGCAGGTGCTGCTCTCCAATTCCGATTGCCCCTTTGTGCGGGAACTGTACCGGGATTACCCCATCCAGACCATCTCTGCCAGCCGTGCCATCAACGCCCAGGGCCACAAACGCGGTCCCATCACCGAGGTCTTGGTGCTGAGCCATCCCAGCCTGGCCACCGCCTGCAGTGGGCCGGAAGAGATCCCGTTTTGCCCCGGAACCGTCTAGGGTAATGGATGAGCAGGTCGAGATCCAAGGCGGGATCTCGAGCTTGGACACACTATTGCTCCGCAACGCTGACG
>NZ_JANSHQ010000228.1:0-1660 GCF_047461715.1 Synechococcus sp. R8-2
TTCAACAGATCAAGATCGAGGGGCAGAGCGGAGCTCTCAAGCTCCTGAGGCATGAAAAAACCTCTGGGAGTCTGTCCGTGTTTCGACCCCAGAGGCTTCTTCTCTTCACTCCTCACCACTATTGAGCGTAGCCGCCCTTCCAAAGGCTGTCAAGCACTTTCCCATTGGGGTTGGCGTGTGGGAAATTGCGCTAGGGTGGCACTGCCGTACAGGATCATCTGCTGGGGCTGCAAGTTCACCCGGTCTACCCGCAGCTCAGTGCCTCGCAAGGCGAGCCGATCCAAATCCAGAAGCTCATTCAGGCAGCGTACCAAAGCTTGGCTCAAGGCCAGCTCCTCTTCTGTACCGCTTTCAAACACTGGATCTGTAAAGCGGATGCGACGCCGCTCCAGCACCTCAACCTGGGCGGAAAAACCGACGCAGAAAGCCCTGACTTCTCCCTGCTGTACATTTGCCTGGAATTGCAGTCGTCGCGCCGGGGTGATGCTGATATGGACGTGATGGAAGGATAGGGGGCTATCATCCTGCTTTCCTAAGGCCAGCCTATTCAGCACAAAAGGTGTGTTAAACGATTGCGCCAGATCGTCTTCGCTCAGCACCACGCGCATTGTGGCCTGTACTGGCTGGCGCAGCTTGATCTTCCCCTGCCAAATTTGGCTGAAATCGATGGCCACCGCATTGCAGAATAGCTCCAGAGCCGAAAGCCTCAGGCCGTTGTACATCTGCAGATGCTGGCCCAACAGTTCAAAGCTGTCGATACGACCCTGCAACAATTTGGCAACAGGCTCCACTCGCACGCGCGCCTCCAGCCGCTCTGCATGCTTAAAGAGGGCACGAATGGCTGCGCCTACCCCTCGGCTAACCCAATCGACAGCCATGGGATTCTGCAGGGAAAGTTGGGGCAGGAGTCCTGTAGCCATGGGAAAAGGTAAAGAGCGCCTACAGGGATCATAACCAACCATTAAGAAAAGTTACAACCTTTGCCAACGGAGAGGCTGTTCTCTCAGGGGTAGGTGCGTCCCTCCTGCATAGCCGAGCGGGCCACGGCTGCGATCCCCTGGTCGGTGGCACGGGGCAGATGAAAGTACCGTCCGCCCGCCAATTCCGCCAGCTCGGCGCTGAAGCCGGTGGTTACAAAGCGGCTTTGGGAATCGATCAAAAGCAGCTTCAACCCCAGGGCGCGGATGCGCAGGGCGATCTCCCGCAGCTCTTGCTTGAGGTCGATGGGATCCGCTCCCAACTGGCTTTTGCTGTCGCTCCGTCCCAAGGAGCGGCTGAGGGGAATGTTGGCCCGGCCATCGGTGAGGGCCACCAGCATCACCTGACCTACATCGCCAGCGGTGCGGGCATTGACTCCCATGCGCACGGCTTGGGTGAGGGCATGGGCGAGAGGGGATCCCCCGCCACAGGGCAGGGATTCCAGACGGCGGCGGGCCAGCTCGATGGAGCGGGTGGGGGGGAGCAACACTTCGGCAGTTTCCCCACGAAAGGCGATGAGGGCCACCTTGTCACGGTTTTGGTAAGCCTCGGTGAGCAGGCGCAGGGCGGCACCTTTGGCCGCTTGCATGCGGTTGAGGGCCATGGAGCCGGAGGCGTCCACCACAAAGATCACCAGGGCTCCGGCCTTGCGAACCAGCTTTTTGGCGCGGATATCGCTCGG
>NZ_JANSHQ010000229.1:0-4251 GCF_047461715.1 Synechococcus sp. R8-2
ATGCCGCCGCCAATTTGAAAGAAGCCGATGGAGGATTCCGCCGAGGTGCGCAGGTACCAATCCGCCAGGTGGATCATGTACTCGATCCCTGTGCGGACGGTGTGTACATTGCGGATCTCACCCGTGATGCAGTGGGCGGCATACATGTTGCCGGTGGTGGAGTCCTCCCATCCCGGCACATAGATGGGCAAGTTGGCCTCCATAGCGGCGTAAACCCAAGAGTCCCGCGGATTGATCTGGTAGTAGGGCTCCAGCCGGCCACTGCGCAGAATCCGGTAGAGAAACTCATGGGGAAAATAGCGCTCGCCCGCCTGATCGGCGCCGATCCACTCTTCCAAAAGGGCTTTTTCCAAGCGCCGCATCGCCTCCTCTTCGGGAATGCAGGTATCGGTTACCCGATTCATGTGCCGCTCCAGCAGTTCCTGCTCCTGCTGCGGGCTGAGATCGCGATAGTGGGGCACGCGCTCGTAGAAGTCGTGGGCGATGAGGTTGAAGATGTCCTCTTCCAGGTTGGCGCCGGTGCAGGAGATGGCGTGAACCTTACCCTGCCGGATCATCTCAGCTAGGGAAAGGCCCAGCTCTGCTGTGCTCATGGCACCGGCCAAGGTCACCATCATCTTGCCGCCCTTTTCCAGGTGAGCACAATAACCTTTGGCTGCATCCAGCAGCGCGGCTGCGTTGAAGTGGCGAAAATGATGTTGGATAAATTGGCTGACGGGGCTGTTGGTCACGATTTTTCCGGTCACTCTGACCTGGTGAAGCACGATTTTCTAGTCTATCAACTTTAGGGGCGCTGACAAGCTTTGCTTGGGGATACCTTTATCGGTATTGGCAACCATTCCCCTGCAGGTCGGCTGGAGCAGGTTGCGTTGCGAAGCCGGGATCCCATACCGGTTCTCACCCGGCCTTGGCTGAGACAAAGGGATCGCCTGCCCATGTCAGAATGGTGGCGAATCACCGCCCTATATCCGTTCACGCTATCTGTTCACGTTGGGTTCATGCCTCCTGTCAGCACTGTCGAGCCAGCCGAGCCCATTGCCGAAGTCCAATCTCCTGAGCTGGCTTCTTCTCCTGCCGAGCCATTGCCTGGCGCTGTGGACATGTCAGTGCCAACAACGACCGGGATCTCTATGGGATCCCTGCGGCGCTGGTGGGCGCGATGGAAGCAAAAACTGCGGTTGGAAACTCAGTTGCTCTTTGTGGCAACGCTGGTGGTCTCATTGGTGGTGAGCAGTTTCACCTTCTGGGCCGTCAGCACCGTGCAGCAGGATGCTCGCTTCAACGAAGCCCGCTTTGGCCGAGATCTGGGGCTGCTCTTGGCCGCCAATGTCGCCCCCCTGATTGCGGAAGATCGCATTGGCGAAGTGGCGCAACTGTCCCGCCAGTACTTTGAGAGCACCAGCAGCATCCGCTATTTGCTCTACGCCGATCCCGAAGGAAACATCTACTACGGGATCCCGTTCTCCAATCAGGAGGTGAAAACCTCCCTCAGCCTTACCCGTCGCATGCAACTGCCGGACAACCGTCCTCCTGCTGAGGGCCAACCGCTGGTGCGCACCCACCTCACTCCTGCCGGGCGGGTGACGGATATTTTTGTCGGCATCTACCATCAGGGCCGCTTTTTGGGCACCCTCGGCTTGGGCATCAATCCCAATCCCGCCCTGGTGCGCTCCACACAATTGGCGCGGGAGGTCTCGATTGGGGTGTTTTTGGCGGTGTGGGTCTTGGCCATCCTGGGAGCGGTGGTCAATGCCCTCACCATCACCTATCCCATCAAAGAGCTGGTCAAAGGTGTCCAGGAGATCACCAAAGGTAACTTCAAGCAGCGCATCGACCTGCCCTTCGGGGGCGAGCTGGCCCAGCTCATCGACAGCTTTAACGAGATGGCGGAGCGGCTGCAAAGCTACGAAGAACAGAACATCGAAGAACTGGCTGCCGCCAAAGCCAAGTTGGAGACCTTGGTCTTCTCCATCGTCGATGCCGCCATTTTGCTGGATGCCGAGTTGCGGGTGCTGCTGCTCAATCCTGCCGCCTCTCGTATGTTTGGCTGGGAAGGGGATCCCGTTTTGGGCAAACCCCTGCCGGAGCTGTTGCCGGAGGATCTGCAGCAGCAACTGGCCCGCCCCCTGATGCAAATTGCCCGCGGGGATCAAGAAGCAGAGGAAGTTCGCGTCAACCTCACCGGCCCCACCAAGCGTGTTATCCGCATCCTGCTTTCGCCGGTGTCGGATCCGCGGCGGCAAAATCTCAAGGGGATCGTGATGACGGTGCAGGACATCACCCGCGAGGTGGAGCTCAACGAAGCCAAGGCTCAATTCATCAGCAACATCAGCCACGAGCTGCGCACCCCCCTCTTCAGCATCAAGTCTTTTATCGAGACCCTCTACGAGTACGGCGAGCAGATGTCCTCGGCGGAGCGGCTGGACTACCTGGAAATTGCCAACCGCGAAACCGATCGCCTCACCCGCCTGGTCAACGATGTTTTGGATTTGTCTCGTCTGGAATCGGGCAAGCAGTACCACTTTGAAGGTGTCGACATCGCGGCAGTGATCGAGCAGACTTTGCGCACCCACCAACTGCAGGCCCGCGACAAAGGGATCCAGTTGCGCAAATTCGTTGATCCCGATCTGCCTTTGGTGTGGGGCAACTACGATCTGCTCTTGCAGGTGATGACCAATCTCCTGGGCAATGCCCTCAAGTTCACTCCCTCAGGGGGCCTGGTGACGGTGCATGCCCACCTGGTGGTTCAGGCGGATGGATCCCCGCAGGCAGTGCGGGTGGCGGTGGCCGATACAGGCATTGGCATTGCCCCAGAAGATCAGGAGCGGATTTTCGACCGCTTTTTCCGTGTCGAGAACCGGGTCCACACCCTAGAGGGCACCGGCCTGGGGTTGGCCATCGTGCGCAACATCCTGGAGAAACATCGAACCCGCATCTGCCTGGAGAGCAAGCTAGAACAGGGATCCACCTTCTGGTTCGACCTGCACCTGTACACTGAAGAGGGACCGCTGGAGTTCGAGGTTCAGCCAGCCGAGACGGATCCCCCCAGTTGCTGCTGGCGGGAGCATCCCCGCCATTCCCACCAAACCTAAGGAGCCAAGATGGAAAGCCTACTGGCCATTTTTTTGGGGCTGGGCCTCAGTGCTGCCTGTGGCTTTCGTATTTTTGTGCCGCTGCTGGTGATGAGCATAGCGGCTCAGGCTGGACATCTGGAGCTGGCTCCCGATCTGCAATGGATTGGCTCAGAGGTGGCGCTGCTGGTTTTTGTGGTGGCCACCTTTTTCGAGGTTTCTGCCTACTACGTGCCCTGGGTGGACAACTTGCTAGATGTAGTGGCAACGCCGGTGGCAGTGGTGGCCGGAATCCTGGTGATGTCGGCGGCAATGGGGGACATTGGTGACCTGAGCCCGATGTGGCGCTGGGCTTTGGCTGCCATTCTCGGAGGGGGGGCTGCTGGGATCACCCAAGGCACCACCGATGTGCTGCGATTGGCCTCTACCACCACCACAGGGGGGCTGGGCAACCCGCTGTTGGCCACCGGCGAAAACGTCACTTCTCTGCTGCTGGCGGTGGTGGCGGTGCTGGCCCCTTGGCTGGCAGTGCTGCTGATGGGTTTGCTGGTGTACTGGCTGGGCAAACGGGCGTTGAAACTGGGGTTCCGCAGCAGAAATGCCGCTCCCAAGTCTCAGGGATCCCCGCCGACGGCTGTTCTACACTGGAGAAGGTTTTAACTGGATGGTTTTGCCATGCCGCCTCGCTGGCCCCGGAAGCCCTCCCGTCGGGATCCCGAATTTCGCAAGCTGGATGATCGCTATACCTATGCCGCCCACATTGCCGTTTTTCTCTGCAGCGGGTCTGGGCTGGTGTTTTTTCAGCAACTGTACCGGGCGGATTGGCCGTGGCTGGTGCCCCTGTTGGGCTGGTGGGCTTTGGGGTTGGGGATCCACAGCTTCTGGATCTTTTTTGTGGCCCGCTATCCCGTCGAGGCCGGCTTTGGGGAGCTCACTCCCGGCGCGCACGAAAACCCAACAGCCGCGGAGACGGATCCCTCCAGAGCCAGCTAGGACTTAGAGAGGGGATGATCCCCTTGCTCCTGTTCTCAGCCAGGGGAGGTAGAAGCTCCACCTGGTCGCCGCTGCCGCCGCAGCAGCAGGGGGGAGAGATCGCTCTCGTCGTAAATATCGCCCACCAGCTCCTCCAAAATGTCCTCCAGCGTGATCAGGCCGGTGGTGCCGCCAAACTCATCCACCA
>NZ_JANSHQ010000230.1:0-980 GCF_047461715.1 Synechococcus sp. R8-2
GGGGTGAGGGGGAGCGCTTGGGAAATGTCTCAATCTGGTCTGAAATGACCATAGACGAAGAGGCTGTAGGCGAATTGGAGTTTCTGCCCGATGCTGACCTTACGAACTGTGGCTGACCTGCTGCAAACTCCCCTGCAGGGGGATCCCCATTTGTTGGGTCTTCCCGTCCAAGCCATTTGCACCGACAGCCGCCAATTGCAGCCGGGGTCAGTCTTTGTGGCGCTGCGGGGGGAACGGTTTGATGGACACAACTTTATTCCACAAGCTTTGGCAAGGGGGGCCGTTGCCGTCATCAGCCAGCGTCCGGTGGCCGGGCCCCATTTTCAAGTCTCAGATACCCTAGCTGCCTACCAGCGCATTGCCAGAGGCTGGCGGGAGCAGTTTCCCCCCTCCGTAGTAGCCATCACGGGCTCAGCAGGCAAAACCACCACCAAGGAAATGCTGGCGGCTGCCCTATCCCGCTACGGCACAGTTCTCAAAAGTGAGGCCAACCACAACAACGACATCGGGGTTGCTCAAACCCTGCTCCAGATGCGACCGGAGCATCAGTTTGTGGTTCTGGAAATGGCCATGCGAGGCCCCGGAGAAATTCGCCGCCTGGCTCAGATGGCTCAGCCCACCCACGCCTTGATCACCCATATTGGCACCGCCCACATCGGCAGACTGGGATCCCGCGCGGCCATTGCTGCTGCCAAGTGCGAGCTGCTGCAGGAGCTAGGGCAGGGGGTGGCTCTGCTGAATGGAGAAGATCCCTTGCTGTTGTCTACCGCCGCCAGCCTGTGGTCGGGACAAACCCTTACCTATGGTCTGGATCGGGGGGACTTACGGGGAGAATGGGATCCCCAAGCCCAAACGGTAACTGTGGAGGGCCTAACGCTGCCGGTGCCCTTGCCGGGAAGACACCATGCCCTCAACTGGATGGGAGTGCTGGCTGCTCTGTGCAGCTTGGGGCTGGATTGGGAGCGGCTCCGAGAACCCAT
>NZ_JANSHQ010000231.1:0-3744 GCF_047461715.1 Synechococcus sp. R8-2
AGTCCGACTTAACCTCTGCACTCCTCCAGCTCAGCTTGGAGTTGAGGTAGAAGTTCCAGAATACAACAATACCGATGGCAATTAAGTTGGCCAACAAATAATGAATGCCCAAGCGCTCGCTCAGCAAGGTCACCAGTGAAGTGTTGAGAACCAAGCCAATTAAGCAGATAACGTTAAACTTCGCCAACCGCTGCAGGCGATTCCAGGGCCCCGGCTGCAAGCGGGTCACATGGCGAAAAGTCCACAGGTCGTTCCAGAGGAAGTTATTGAGAATGGCCACCTCCGAAGCAACCAGCTTACTGGTTATGAGATCCCATCCTAAGTTGGTGGGATCGTGCAAAACATAGAGCAAAGCCATGTCCACCAAGGTGCCGGATAGGCCAACCGTGCTGAAGCGCAAAAAGGATCCCACCTGCCCTAGCGAAAAGCGCAGCACCATCAGGTGGTGGAGATATTGGAGACAAGTTTGCAGTTGGATTTTGCTCTCCCCGTTTTGGCGCTCCTGAAAGATGTAGCCGACTTCAGCAATGGTTTTCACCCGGCCCCGCGCCAGCACCTCGATCAGCAGCTTGTAACCCTTGGGGTTGAGCGGGATCCCGGCAATAGACTGGCGTCTGACCAGAAACAGTCCGCTCAACGGATCGGAAACACGGCTGAAGATCCCTGGCAGCAGAGCCAACCCGATCCATTGGGCCCCACGGGAGACAATGCGCCGGCCCAGGCTCCAGTGGCTCACCCCTCCCGATGGTGCATAGCGGCTGCCCACCACCAAATCTGCCCCTTTCTGGATGAGCGGCCACAATTTGAGGACAATCTCCGGCGGATGCTGCAAATCCCCATCCATAACCCCCAGCACCTCTCCGCGGGCAGCCTGCCATCCTCGCACCACTGCTGTAGCCAGGCCCCGTTCCCGCTGCCGGCAGATAACGCTGAGTTGGGGAAACTCCTCCTGCAGCTCCTGGGCCAACTTGGCGGTGTGATCCGGGCTGTTGTCATCCACCACAATCAGCTCATAGCTTCCAGGCAGAATCGTGTCGAGGTGGGCGCACAATTGTCTGACCAAGCTGCCAATGCTAGAGGCTTCGTTGTAGGTGGGAATGACCAGCGAAAGTTGCACAGGGCTGGGGCAAGACAAAGGCGGGATCTGAAGAGGGACTACAGGGGGATGGGTGGATGAAGCAGGAGCTACATAAGGCATAAAGACTCAGTCCCGCTGACGCGAACAGCAGGCCATCCAAAAACAATGAAACAAAGACTCTCAGCCCAGGGCTGCAGATCCCAGGACTGCCTTGGTTCACATTGGATCCACAGAACGATCCCCTATCGTACTGATCGATGAGCCGCAGGGCTAGACCTTTCTCCACCTACTTAGCTTCTGAGGACTCCGTCTCACTGACGCGAACGGGAGAGGTCACCTGGCTAAGGGGATCCCGTAGAGGGGCTCATCAACACCGGGATCTGGGCCTGAGCAGAGGCAGTCTCAGGCAGCGAGGGGGCAGGGGTGAAACTGGGGTAGGGGATGCGCTCGTGGTTGGATTCCCGCCAGACCTCCACGAAAGCGTCTGCCACCACCTCCAAATCCTCCAGCGTCAGCCCACTATCAACCAACTGGCCATCTTGCCAACGGGCCTGGGCAATTTTGCGGACAACAGCTTTTGCCCGCTCGACCACATCGGGGCCGAAGCCATCGCTTAGAGTCATGCTGCGCAGGGCGGCTTCACAGGCATCGGCCATCATCACCACCCCCGTCTCCTTGCTCTGGGGGATCGGGCCATCGTAGCGGAACGGCTCTTCGGGTACGGGCTGACCCCCGGCTTTCATCTGGGCTTGATGGTAGAAATAGGCAATCAGGATCGTCCCCTGGTGCTCAGGGATAAACGCCTGGACGGCGGTAGGCAGATTATATTGCTTGGCCAGGCGCAAGCCATCGCTGACGTGGGCCTTGATAATCTGAGCACTGCGATAGGGATCGTCCAGTTGGGTGTGGGGGTTGAGGCTGCCCATCTGGTTCTCGATGAAGTAGCGGGCCTGCAGCATCTTGCCGATGTCGTGGTAAAGAGTGCCGGTGCGCACCAGCTCCACGTTGAGGTTCAGCTTCTGGGCAGCCCGTTCTGCCAAAGTGGCCACAAGCAGAGTGTGCTGGAAAGTGCCGGGGGCCTCTGCAGCCAGCCGCCGCAGCAGCGTGCGATTGGGATTGCTCAACTCGATCAGACGAATGGGGGTGGCTAAGTCAAATAGGCGCTCCAGGTAGGGGCTGGCTCCCAGGGCAACAATGCTCCATCCCAAGCTGGTTCCCCCTGCCAAAGCCATGGCCAACAGGTCGATGCCACCGGTGGTGGCCAAGCTAACCGCCCCGTAGGCCAGCATCTGCACCGCTGCCGCTCCTCCTCCCAACAAGGCCAGCTCTTCGCGGGAACGGGAACGCCCGGCCAGGGCAGAGGCCACCACACTGCCGGACAACAAGGGTACAAGGGTGAGCAGGTTGGCAGAGGAGACCAAGGGCAAAAACAACGCCTGGCCCACCACCACCACCAGGCCCAGCCCTGCCCCGTAAAAACTGCCCAGCAACAGCCCCACCGCCGGCAGGGAGCTAAACTCCAGCTTGAACAAGGCCGCCAAAAGGGGAGCGGTCAGGGAAACTATGAGGATCAACACCCGATCCCGGCGGCGCAATCCCGGCCGCAAGCGTTGCTGCAGAGGCACAAAGACAGCCAGGCCCAGGCCCATCACGCCGGCCACCCCCACCAAGCCCCAGACGTTGATCCCGCGCTGGGTAAGCCCAAAGTGATCCAAGATGAGAAAAATTTCGGGAGTGATGACCTGATCTGCTCGCACGATCACCTGGTTCTCGGCAACCGAGATCAGAACCGGCTCGACTTTTTCCAGCTCGGCGCGGATGCGCTGCTCGGTGCGCTGGGGATCCACCTCCACGTTGGGAATGAGCACCTGCTGCAGCCACTGATAGACCAGGGCCTGCAGCTCCTGTCGTTGGGCAGCATTGCCCGGAAACATCAAATCGTCCAGTTGGGCTTGGATCCCTTCGGCGCGAACTTCGCGGGGCAGGCCATCCACAATCCCTATCTTCTGCAGGCGCTCCAAGACCCGCCGGCTCAAGGTTTGCAAATGCTGCCAATCCGCATCTGCCAAGTTGAGAACTGTGGCCGGAACAGGGGGGGTGAGCTGCTCCAGAGCCGGCAAAGCTGCCCGATAGCGCTGCTGCGCCGCTTCCACCTGGGCAATCAACTGGGTATAGGGATCCGTCGCCGCCATCTGGGTGGCCGATCCGTCCAACCAGACCCGCTGCCAAACCTCGACAAGCTCTTGCTTGGCCCGCTGCTCCGGAGGAAGCTGCTCCGGTCGCCCCGAAGAAGGCTCTTCCAAAGGAGATGGGGTGGCTCCGCGGATGGCCTCTTGTCGGACGCGAGCCTGGAAGGGTTCCCACTCCTCTGGGGAAAGCTGGCGCAGATAGATCTGCGTTGGCAGAGACAGCAACTGGACAGAAACATAGGGCAGAGAACCTGCCTCTTGGCGGATGGCCTCCACCTCAGCCAGGAGACCCTCCAGGTTTTGCCGCATGCTGTCGTTGGCGGTGCTGTTGATTTTGAGGGCCTGAACCACCCGCCGTCGCGCCTCAGCTTGTCGGGCCTGGGTAGCCTCCACATCTTCGATCTCCGCCGCAGCAGGGGCAAGAAACGTCTGCGGAGAACGGCTGCCGACGGTCAGTTGTGGTTCGTTGTAGTAGCG
>NZ_JANSHQ010000232.1:0-2587 GCF_047461715.1 Synechococcus sp. R8-2
GTTCAGCGTAAATGTATCAGGATGTCAACCCCAATGCAGCTACAGGAAATTGCCCAAAAATTGGGGTGTGCCTACGAGGGGGCTCCCACCCTGGAAATTCACAGCGTGGCCAGCCTGGCGGAGGCTCGCCCAGGGGAGCTGAGCTTTCTCAGCGAGGCCCGCTACCTACCTCTCTTGGAGCAAACCCAGGCCAGCGCCGTCATCGTGGAGGAAGGGCTGGCTTTGCCCTGTTCCATTGCCTGCTTGCGGGGCAGGGATCCCCGTCTGCTCTTTGCCCAGGCCATTGAGCTGTTCTACCAACCCTACCGCCTGCCCGTTGGCATCCACCCCACCGCTGTGATCGATCCCAGCGTCGAGCTGGGGGAGGGGGTGGCCATCGGGCCGCACGCAGTGGTGATGGAGGGAGTGAAAATTGGCGACCACACCCAAATTCATCCCAATGTCACCATCTATCCCCACGTGCGGATTGGATCCCGGTGTCAGCTTTTCGCCAACTGCGTTATTCACGAGCGCACGGAGATTGGGGATGATTGCCTCATCCACAGCGGCGCTGTCATTGGCGACGACGGCTTTGGCCACATTCCTCTGGCAGATGGCTCCTGGCGGCGCATGCTGCAGGCGGGCCGAGTGGTGCTGGAAGACAACGTGGAGGTAGGCAGCAACACCACCATCGACCGGGCCGCCGTTGGCGAGACCCGTATTGGCCGCGGCACCAAGATCGACAATCTGGTGCAAATTGGCCACGGCGTGCGCACCGGATCCCACTGCCTGATCGTGGCTCAGGTGGGCATTGCCGGCAGCACCCAGTTGGGCCACCACGTCATCTTGGCCGGGCAATGTGGCTTGGCCGGGCACCTGCACATTGGCGATGGCGTGCGTGTAGCCGCCCAGACAGGTGTAACCAGCGATATCCCCGCCGGTCAAACGGTGGCCGGCTACCCCCACCAACCCATTGCCGAATGGCGCAAGAGCATGGCCGTCCAGCGGCACTTGCCTGAGCTGCAACGCACCTTGCGCAAGCTGGAAGCTCGTGTGGCCAAGCTGGAACAGAACGAGGAATCATAAGAGACGGCAAAAGACGTGGATCCACATAAGTCTCCCGCCTTGTCCTGTCGGCCCTAGCTCTGCTCCAGCAACGACCGCAAAGTGTTCAGGTACTCGTTGATGTTGCGCCGGTTGCCGCCGAAATCATATTCCCCAACACGGCCTTCGGAAGTAATGTGTAGACGAGTATGGCCAGGATCCCCTTCTATTGGCGACAGCGAAACCGTTAGATCGTCCACGAACTTAAAAAAGTTGGTGCGGGAGATCCCCTTCACTTCCATCGCCTCAGCATCCACAGAGACCAGTTCCCCCCGCTTCCAAACTTGAAAGGCTTGCTCAGCCGCTTTTAACACCTGGTCTGGGCTAGCTGCAATCACAACTTCCTGTTCTGCGCGATTGTAGGGGGATCCACCCAGGGTGGCCGCTTGTAAGGTGGGGATCCCGCTTGCCAAGCCGAAAAGCAGCACCGCTATCACCACCAAAAGTTTCCAGAAAGACATGCGGACAAAAGGAGAAGTTTACATCTCTTATTATGCCTTTCAGTTAGTAGAACGCTCCTGTTATCACCCTGTCAGCCTGAAGCAGAGCACCTGCCGGCGGTTCTATCGATGGGTTAGCCTACAGCTAATTCACTTGCCCCGAGTGCAAAAATGCTGGCCCAAGAAAAACTCCAAGAGAAAGCCGAGGAAAAGATTACTCCCCTCACCCGCCAGCAACTGGCGGAGCTCATGCCCTCGGCCCAGGGGCTGCTCAGTGATGAACCCGAAATGGAACACTCCCTGCATGCCCTGCAGCTTTTGATTCTGGTCAGCTGCCTCGCCCGCCTCTGGCAAGACCGCAACGACTACTTCCTCGCCTGGAACCTCACCGTCTACTACAGCCGAGAGCAACTCAAAAATAAAGACTTCCGCGGGCCAGATCTGTTTTTGGTCAAAGGGGTAGAAAACCGCCCCCGCCCTTCTTGGGTGGTGTGGGAAGAAGGTGGCAAATACCCGGACTTGATCATCGAGCTGCTTTCGGAATCGACTGCCAAAGTGGATCGGGGTGAGAAGCGGGAGCTTTACGAAAGGATTTTCAGGACACCGGAGTACTTTTACTATTCTCCGGAGACGCAGGAGTTTATGGGTTTGCGACTGAGGGGGGAGAAGTACGAGGAGATTGAGCCAACGGAGCAGGGCTGGCGCTGGAGCGAGATGCTGGAGCTGTATCTGGGGATCCATAACCAACAACTGCGCTACTTTTTCCCCAATGGGGAGCTGGTGCCTACTCCTGAAGAAGCTGAGAGAATCGAGCGCCAACGTGCTGAGCAAGAGCGACAGCGAGCAGAGCGCCTGGCCCAGAAGCTGCGGGAGCTGGGGGTGGATCCCGATACCTTGTAAGGGTAAAGAGAGGAGAACTGGCAATGACTAACCCGAACCCAATTACTGAGGTGCTGGATCCGGTTTATCTACCCGAGTTGCCCCCCACCCAAGACGAGCTCCCCTACGACGACAGCGAACCTATGGAAAGCTGGCGGCACAGGTGCCAGATGGACTTGCTCATC
>NZ_JANSHQ010000233.1:0-3896 GCF_047461715.1 Synechococcus sp. R8-2
CATCAACGCCCACAACTCCAAGCTGGCGGTGGAGCTGGCCGGCTATCTGGTGGAGGAGCTGCGGGATCCCGCGGGCTATGAGGCTTTTCGGCGGGATCTGGAAACGGCCAATGTCTTTATTGGATCCTTGATCTTCATCGAGGACATTGCCCAGAAGGTGGTGCAGGCGGTAGAACCCCTGCGGGAACGGCTGGATGCGGTGGTGGTGTTTCCCTCCATGCCGGAGGTGATGCGCCTGAACAAGATGGGAGCCTTTTCTATGGCGCAGCTAGGCCAGTCCAAGAGCGCCATCGCCCAGTTTATGCGCAAGCGCCAGCAGGGATCCAACTTCCAGGAGGGGATGTTGAAGCTGCTGCAGACGCTGCCCAAGGTGCTGAAGTATCTGCCCTTCGACAAGGCGCAGGATGCCCGCAACTTCATGCTCAGCTTCCAGTACTGGCTGGGGGGATCCCGCGAGAACCTGGAGAACTTTTTGCTGATGTTGGCGGATCGCTACCTGCCGGGGATGCGGGGGCAGCTCTCCTTTGCCGAGCCGGTCACCTACTTGGAGATGGGCATCTGGCACCCCTTGGCGCCGCAGATGTTTGCCAGTCTGGCGGAGTATTTGGATTGGTACAACGCCCGCGAGGATCTGCCGCAGGACGTGAAGGATCCCTTGGCTCCCTGCGTGGGGTTGGTGTTGCAGCGCACCCACCTGGTGACGGGGGATGATGCCCACTACGTGGCCATGGTGCAAGAGCTGGAGTCGCGCGGGGCGCGGGTGGTGCCGGTGTTTGCCGGGGGTCTAGATTTCTCCAAGCCAGTGAACGAGTTTTTCTGGAACGCGCAGAAGACAGCGCCCATTGTGGATGTGGTCGTGTCGCTAACCGGGTTTGCCCTGGTGGGAGGGCCGGCGCGGCAGGATCACCCCAAAGCGGTGGAAGCGCTGCAACGGCTGAATCGCCCCTACATGGTGGCGCTGCCCTTGGTGTTTCAATCGACGGAGGAATGGGCTGCCAGCGACCTGGGGCTGCACCCGGTGCAGGTGGCTCTGCAGATTGCCATTCCCGAGCTGGACGGGGCCATTGATCCCATCATCCTCTCAGGGCGGGACGCGGCCACCGGCAAAGCCCATGCCATGCAGGATCGGATTGAGTTGATCGCGGCGCGGGCGATTAAGTGGGCCAACCTGCGACGTAAGCCCAAGCTGGAGAAGAAGATCGCCATCACCGTTTTCAGCTTCCCGCCGGACAAGGGCAATGTGGGGACAGCAGCCTACTTGGATGTATTTGCCTCTATTCACCGGGTGATGCAGGCCCTGGCCCACAACGGCTATGACCTCGGCCCCGAGCTGCCCAAAACCCCGCAGGAGCTGATGGAGTCCATCCTGCACGATCCCCAGGCCCAGTACGCCAGCCCGGAGCTGAATGTGGCCGCCAAACTGTCGGTGCGGGAGTACGAGGCGCTGACACCCTACGTGAAAGCCATCGAGCAATACTGGGGGCCAGCGCCGGGGCACCTGAATACCGATGGGCAAAATCTGCTCATCTACGGCAAGCACTTTGGCAATGTGTTCATCGGGGTGCAGCCCACCTTCGGCTATGAAGGGGATCCCATGCGGCTGCTTTTTTCCAGGTCAGCCAGCCCCCACCACGGCTTTGCTGCTTACTACACCTACCTGGAGAAAGTTTGGGGGGCGGATGCGGTGTTGCACTTTGGCACCCATGGATCCCTGGAGTTTATGCCGGGCAAGCAGATCGGCATGTCGGGCGAGTGCTATCCGGATAATCTAATTGGATCCCTGCCCAACCTGTACTACTACGCCGCCAACAACCCCAGTGAGGCCACTATTGCCAAGCGGCGGGGCTACGCCTGCACCATCAGCTACCTGACGCCGCCGGCAGAAAACGCCGGCCTCTACAAGGGGCTGCAAGAGCTGCGGGAGATGATCGGCTCCTACCAAACCCTGCGGGAGGGGGCGCGGGGCATCGCCATCGTCAACGCCATCTGCGACAAGGCGCGGCTGGTGAACCTGGACAAGGATGTGGAGTTGCCCCAGGGGGACGCCGCCCAGTTGAGCTTGGAAGAGCGGGACAGGGTGGTGGGCAAGCTCTACGCCCAGCTGATGGAGATCGAGTCGCGGCTGTTGCCCTGTGGTCTGCACGTCATTGGAGCGCCCCCCACAGCAGAGGAGGCGATTGCCACCCTGGTGAGCATTGCCAGCATTGACCGCCCGGAAGAAGGGATCCTGGGTCTGCCGCGCATTCTTGCCCAAAGCCTGGGCCGGGACATCGACGAGATCTACCGCAACCGGGATCGGGGACACCTGGCGGATACGGAGCTGCTGGATCGCATCAACAAGGCCTGCCAGAAGGCGGTGGCGGCGCTGGTGCAGGAGCAGACCGACGCCCAGGGCCGGGTCGCGCGGGTGGCCAAGCTCAACTTTTTCAACATGGGCCGGCAAGCCCCCTGGTTGGCAGTCCTAAAAGAAGCGGGCTACCCCCAGGTGGATCCGGATCTTTTGAAGCCCTTGTTTGAATTTCTGGAGGAGTGCCTCAAGCAAATTACGGCAGATTATGAGCTGGGATCCCTGCTGCGGGCCTTGGAAGGGGAGTACATTTCGCCGGGGCCGGGGGGGGATCCCATCCGCAACCCCAATGTGTTGCCGACAGGGCGCAACATCCACGCTTTGGATCCCCAGTCCATCCCCACGGCAGCCGCCATCCAGTCGGCGGAGATGGTGGTGGAACGGCTGCTGGCTCGCGAGATGAGCAGTAACGGTGGCCGGTACCCGGAAACCATCTCGGTGGTGCTCTGGGGCACCGACAACATCAAGACCTACGGGGAGTCGCTGGCGCAGGTGCTGTGTTTGCTGGGGGTGCGACCCAAACCCGATGCCCTGGGGCGGGTGAACAAGGTGGAGTTAATCCCCTTAGAGGAACTGGGCCGGCCCCGCATTGATGTGGTGGTGAACTGCTCGGGGGTATTCCGGGATCTGTTTGTTAACCAGATGGACCTGATCGACCGGGCGGTGAAGCTGGCGGCCGCAGCGGTGGAGCCACCGGAGCTGAACTTTGTGCGCAAGCACGCCTTGCAGCAGGCAGAAGAACTGGGGCTGACGTTGGAGCAGGCGGCAACGCGGGTCTTTTCCAACGCTTCCGGATCCTACTCGGCCAACATCAACCTGGCGGTGGAAAACAGCTCTTGGGAAGATGAAAGCGAGCTGCGGGAGATGTACCTATCCCGCAAGTCCTTTGCCTTCGGCTCGAATCTGCCTAACCAGCAGATGCGGCAGCTTTTTGAAGCCAGCTTGAAGACGGTGGATGTGACCTTCCAGAACCTGGACTCCTCGGAGATCAGCCTGACCGATGTCAGCCACTACTTCGACGCGGATCCCACCAAGCTGGTGCAAAGCCTGCGCCCCGACGGCAAGGCCCCCTCGGCCTACATGGCAGATACCACCACGCCCAACGCCCAGATCCGCACCCTGAGCGAAACCATCCGTCTGGACGCCCGCACCAAGCTCCTCAACCCCAAGTGGTATGAGGGGATGCTCAAGCACGGCTACGAAGGGGTACGGGAGATCGCCAAGCGGCTGGTCAACACCTCCGGCTGGTCGGCCACGGCAGGCGCGGTGGACAACTGGATCTACGAAGAAACCAACGAGACTTTCATCAAGGACGAGGCGATGCGGCAGCGCTTGATGAACCTCAACCCCCACTCCTTCCGGCGCATTGTCGGATCCCTGCTGGAGGTGCATGGGCGTGGCTACTGGCAGACTTCCCAGGCCAATATCGAGCGTCTGCAGGAGCTGTATCAGGAGATCGAGGACAGAATCGAAGGGGTGGAGTAATTAATATGGTTGTTTCAGGTTAGCGTGAGACGTCTGGGCTACTGTTCGCGCCAGCGGGACGGAG
>NZ_JANSHQ010000234.1:0-4546 GCF_047461715.1 Synechococcus sp. R8-2
CATACTCGTGAGGATAGACGCCGAAGTCGAGTCGGTAGACTTCAGAGCCACGGCCTACTTCAGTGAGAGCCGCTTGAGCTTCGGCTGTACGGGAGCGGCGCACTTGGTTTAAGAACTGCGGGATTGCCACTGCAGACAGCACACCCACAATTACAATCACCACCAACAGCTCAATCAGGGTGAAGCCCTTGGCTTTGGAGAGAATTTGCTGAGCCAGTTTGGCCCGCAACAGAGACTGACGAGACTTTGCGCTCATGAGTACCAGATCCTTTAGCAAACTAGAGAGTTAACTGTGCAGCTCACCTGCTAGTGCTAACTTACCCCGCTCAAGGGCGATTCATAACAGCCTGCTCCCTGGCGCAACTGCGGATTTTTGCCAGATGAGCCTGACACAGGTCAGTGGTTTAGCTGAGCCGGCCTCAGCATGGCAGATTAAGACTAGCACTCTTCCTTCAACCTATGAACCCTACGCTGCAAGCCCGGATCCTAGAAGCCAAGCAACTGCTTCAGCAGTCTCCCGATGCTTTTGTGGAGTGGTTGGTTGCTTTTTACCGAGAGCAAGACGCAAAGGATTGGCGGGAGTTCCTGTGGGGTTTCTTTGACCTCTCCTCAGCCAATGATTTGGCTTCCCCCTCTGAGCCAGAGGCAATTACCCTATCGGCGCTGGAGCAGGCCTTGGCTGCTGGCCAGCTGAGCCTTGCTTACCAGCTCTACACGCCTCTGGTGAGAACAGGGATCCTGTCCCAGGAGAAAGTCTTGGATTTGTTGCTATCCCTCGCAAGTCGTCTGGAAAACAGCCCCGCGCAGGAGCCGCAGCAGCGTCTCCAGGTTTGTCTGAAGCTGCGGGAGATGGCCTTTGAGCTGGATCCAAGCCGGCGGGACAACACCCAAGTTTTGCTGATGCGGGCCCTGCAAGCTGAGGACGAGCTGGCAGTAGGCTTTTATGGGCAAGCCTTGCTGGATGGCCTAGGCGGCGAGGGCAGCCTGGACATTACTCAGGAGCCGCTCCTCACTGAATTGCTCGCGCGGCTATGGGATGACGGCTACCTGGATTTGTTTTTTGAGGTGGCCACAGCTTTACAAGCTCGTCTTTTGGAGGACCAGAAATCCGGATTTGCTGCTTTGCTGGCCCAGCTAGCCAATGCGGTGGATCCCGAGCAGGCGAAGCGCTATGAAGGTTTGTGGACGATAGAGGACTTAATCGGTGACTTTTTTCAGAGGGCAGCCCGCGCCTTCTTCCAGAACTCTACCAGTGATGGCTATTCCATTTTAGGAGAAGCTCTCATCACGGCGGCCGAGAGCTCACAGGTGCAAGAGAACTTTACTCTTCGTCTATCCCTTCTATCAGAATCGCTGGAAAAGTTGATCCATGCTGCCCAGCCAGAACGGATAAACCTTGTTATCCAGAAAATTATAGACTTAATTTTATCGAGGGAAGCCGACTTAGGATCACTAAGAATTAACGATGAAAATCTACTCGAGAGTCTAACGATTGCTAAAGCCATTCTGTTTCGAGTTTGCTTTTGCTGGAGCTATCTAACTGATGATCGTTCTCTGATTCGTCGTTACCAGCAGATTGGTGGTAGAATCTTTAACGATTGCCTAAGCTTAATGGCTTCTCAGCGAGACTTCCTCTGGTCAGAGTATTGGCAGAGAAACCAGCAAGATTACTGCAGATCCGGTAGAGCTGAGCGCAAGTTGCGAGTGGGCTTTTTGAGTAGCTGCTTTCATCGGCACTCGGTTGGCTTTCTCAGCGAGGCTACCCTAAGAAATCTATCTCGCAGTTTGGTGGATGTTGCCTATTACTACTACCAAGGGTGGAAAAGCGAAGAGATAGTCGGCCGTGACAATATGTATCAAAGATTTCGCTCTCAAGAAAATCTCTATTTCTGCTTTTTTCCTGAGGAAACTAAATCGCCTCAGGTAGCTGCTCAAGCACGCGAGGATCGCATCGATATTATGATATTTATGGACTCTATTACCTGCCACGATGCGAATATTGTAGCAGCTTTGCGAGCTGCCCCCATCCAAATTGGTTGGCTGGGTGGAGATGCTGTCGGTTTGCCAGAATTTGATTACTTTTTCGCCGATCCCTATGTCCTTCCTGAAGATGCACAGGCCGATTACCATGAAAAAATTATCCGCTTGCCTAGCTACTGTGCTGTTGAGTATCTGGACATTACTCCTGCAGATGAGGTGAATTTCAAAAACAAGCTGAGAATAGGCCCGCAAGATATTGTTTTCCTAACTGCGGCCAGTGCTTACAAGCGTACCCCCGAATGTATTGATGCCCATCTGCAAATCCTGAAAGCTGTTCCCAAGGGGATCTTGATCGTCAAAGGCTCGGGGGAAATTGCCACGGTTATCAGGCGCTATCAGGAAAGAGCCAAAGAATTAGATGTTTTGGATCGCGTCCGATTTCTAGCCAAAACCAGTACTGTAGAAGAGCATCGCGGCCAACTGGCTTTGGTGGATCTGGTCTTAGATACCTTTCCCTACACAGGCGCAACCCACACTATGGAAGCCCTCTACATGGGCGTGCCAGTTCTTACCTTAGTAGGTCGCCATTACTACGGCCGAATGAGCTATAGCTTGCTGAAAAATGTAGGCCTTGAAGATTGCATCACTTGGTCGGTGGAAGAGTTTATCCAACGCGGGATCCAACTGGGCAATGATCCGGAGTGGATTAATCGGATCAAAAGGCAAATCAAGGATTCTCGCCGTTGGTCGGTGATTTGGGATCCAAGAGAACATGCCCGCAGCATGGAAGCTGCTTTCTTCCACATCCTGGAAGGTAAATCCCACGAAACTTATACGTTTCACCCCAACGACTTGTACTCAACTCCAGATGAATGGAATCAAGCTGGGATCCAGCTCATTCGATCCCTAAGTGCTGATGCTTCGGTTTCAACGCACCAATCCGCTTGGGAAGAAGCGCTGTCTTTGTGGCGAAGGGGCTTGGCAAGGGATCCCTATCATGTTCCGTGTTGGCTAAACCGAATCCATGCCCTATTGGTATTGGGCGATCGCTCTCGCGCTTTTGAAGATGCCTACGCTCTACTAGAATTTCTGTGCACAGAAGCGGCAGGTTTACGTCCTTCCAAAGCGATAGATCTCCCCATCTGGGTTGAAAGCGAAGTTTCTGCCCGCCCAAATGCTTACACGAAACACAGTTACCTCTATTATTTAGCCAGATGGATAGCTACTCATATTGGGGTCGTATACAGCCCAGAAGCCATGCGATTTTGGAACCTAACTTATTCGATAGATCCAGATGATGAACAAGCAGCTCTGGCGGTAGCGATTGAGCTTCTCTCGCAGAAAAAGATAGAAGGGCTAATACCAATTAACCATATACTTAGCCTTGATCCAACTCATCGCCAAGCATGCCTGGTCAAGGAAATTGCACTGTGGGAGGTTGTGTCTCAAGTGCAAACAGCCTCTTTCCCTGCGCAGCCCGATCTCTATTTTGACTATGAAAATTGCAGATTCTCCCTCGAGCCTTCGTTCTCGAGTGTTGTCACGCGCGTTCTACTTACTCAAGGAGAATGGCTTGAGAGCGAGATTAGCTTCTGCAAGCACTTTTTAAGACCAGGGATGAATGTAATCGACGTAGGGGCAAATGTTGGGGTATACACTTTCCTTGCTGCGCATCGAGTAGGTCCTACGGGTAGTGTAATCGCAATTGAGCCCACGGCTTCTTGTCTTCAGTGTATGCGGAAGACAATAAGTGCCAGCTCCCTAGAGGATGTTGTCTTCCTTATCGAAGCTGCTGCCGGTGAGCATGAAGGCACTGTTCAGTTAGGAGAAGAAAGATCTGGGGCATTTAACTCTATCGGAAATCCGAAGCAGGCATCAGGGCAGGCGTCAAATAATGGTGAAGGAAAAATTGTGAATCTTGTTACCCTGGACTCTGTGTGGCGTTCGAAAGGTGAACCCCGGATTGATCTTATCAAGATTGATGTAGAAGGCGCGGAAGAGCAGGTCGTTTCCGGCAGTCTAGAGTTGCTTGCCGCCAGTCACCCTGTTCTTATTCTTGAAAACAAGCACGGCCCTAAAGTTACTGGAACTTCTACAGCTAAAATACTGGAGCCTTTGGGATATGAGTTTTACACCTACAACCATTTCCTGAATAAGCTAGCCAAGATTAAGACTCAGCAATACTCGATTTCTACTCTAAACATTATTGCGATTCATTCTTCAGATCTGGAAAAAGTTGCAGACATGATATCGGTTTAGAAAGTTGGATCCGAATTTTGCTCTTTTGCTTGTGTTGAGCAAGGAGCTTTCCAGGGCTGGGTGGTTTCTGTTGTACGAGCAAGTCATTCAACTTTTCTGGGGAACAGAGCTTGCAGTGGGGGTGGGCAATCGTAAGTAGACAGCTCATGCCAAGAAGTCCAACTGACGTTAGACACTGCAGGCGCCGCGAGCAAGCCAATTTGAGCAAATTCAACTAACCGGAAGAGCGTAGCAATTGCATCAACTGCTGAGGCGTCATCTGCTCGTAGGGCTCAAAGGGCTGGTGGATCCAAGGGTTATCCGGCAA
>NZ_JANSHQ010000235.1:0-7230 GCF_047461715.1 Synechococcus sp. R8-2
CGCGACAGCGGTGCGGAGCACGCTGGACGGTATCTAGCCTATGGCCTCTCCTGCTCCGGCTCCGATTGGCAAGAGTGGAAGGTGCGGGACATCGAAACCGGCGAGGATTTGCCGGATCACCTCCGCTGGGTCAAGTTTTCCGGGGCGAGCTGGACGCTGGATGGGCAAGGATTTTTCTACAGCCGCTACGACGAACCGGCCCCCGGCAGCGAATACGAAAGCGCCAACTACTTCCAGAAGCTCTACTACCACCGCCTGGGCACCTCCCAGTCAGAAGATGTTTTGGTCTATCACCGCCCCGACCAAAAAGAGTGGGGCTTTGCCGGCGGGGTTACTGAAGATGGGAATTACCTCATCATCTCCGTCTGGCGGGGCACGGATCCCAAAAACCTCATCTTCTACAAAGACTTGCGGGATCCCCAGTCTCCTGTAGTAGAGCTCATCCGCGAGTTTGAGGCCGAATACAGCTTCGTGGGCAACGACGGATCCCGCTTTTGGCTGTTGACGGACTGCCAAGCTCCTCGGCGGCGACTGGTGGCGATTGACTTGGAGCAGCCCGACCAGGTGCAGGAGGTGATCCCCGAGGCGGAGGAGACCTTGCAGGGGGTTAGCTTGATCAACAATCAGTTTGTGGCCTTCTACCTCAAAGACGCCCACACCCAGATCAAGACCTTTGCTTTAGACGGCACCTACCTAGGAGAAATCCCGCTGCCCGGGCTGGGATCTGCCAGCGGCTTTGGCGGCAAGCGCTACGACACCGAGACCTTCTACACCTTCACCAGCTTCACCACCCCACCCACCATCTACCGCTACGATTTCACCAGCGGCACCAGCACCCTGTTCCGTCAGCCCCAGGTGGATTTCGATCCCCAGGCCTACGAGGTGCAGCAGGTGTTCTACACCAGCAAAGACGGCACCCGCATCCCCATGTTTCTCGTCCACCGCCGTGGCCTGACTCGGACAGGGGATCACCCCACCCTGCTGTATGGCTACGGTGGCTTTGGCATCTCACTTACCCCCAGCTTTTCAGTGGGTCTGGTGGCCTGGCTGGAAATGGGCGGTGTCTATGCCCAGCCAAATTTGCGCGGCGGCGGCGAGTACGGAGAAGAGTGGCACCAGGCGGGCACCAAGCTCAACAAGCAAAAGGTGTTCGACGACTTTATTGCCGCTGCCGAGTGGCTGATAGCCCATGGCTACACCAACCCCGCCAAGTTGGCCATCTCTGGCGGCAGCAACGGCGGCCTCTTAGTGGGGGCCTGCCTGGTTCAGAGGCCGGAGCTGTTTGCAGCGGCCCTGCCGGCAGTGGGGGTGTTCGACATGCTGCGCTTTCATAAGTTCACCATCGGCTGGGCCTGGATCTCCGAGTACGGATCCCCGGAGAACCCGGAGGAATTCAAGGCCCTCTACGCCTATTCCCCTCTGCACAACCTCAAGCCCGGCACTGCCTATCCCGCCACCCTGATCACCACCGCAGATCACGACGACCGGGTGGTGCCCGCCCACAGCTTCAAGTTTGCCGCTGCCCTGCAGGCAGCCCAGGGGGGATCCCAGCCCATCCTCATCCGCATCGACACCAAGGCAGGGCACGGGGCCGGCAAGCCCACCAGCAAGCTGATTGAGGAAGCTGCCGACCGCTGGGCCTTTTTGGTGCAGGTGCTAGGGATCCTCTGGGACGGAACGGGAAGTTAGCGAGCTCCAGGACCCAGGCCCACCCGACCGGCATAAACTGCCGCTTCCCCCAGCTCGTCTTCGATGCGCAGCAGTTGGTTGTACTTGGCAATGCGCTCGCTGCGGCAGAGGGATCCGGTTTTGATCTGCCCGGCACGGGTGGCCACCGCCAAGTCGGCAATGGTGGTGTCTTCCGTCTCGCCAGAGCGGTGGCTGATGATGGTGCGAAAGCCGGCTTGAACTGCCAATTGGATGGCCGAGACGGTCTCCGTCAGGGTGCCGATTTGGTTGGGCTTGATCAAAATGGCGTTGGCGGCGGCGCTGTCGATACCCTTTTGCAGGCGGGTCAGGTTGGTTACAAACAGGTCATCTCCCACCAGCTGTACCCGGGATCCCAGTTGAGCGGTCATGGCTTGCCAACCGGCCCAGTCTTCTTCCGCTAGCCCATCTTCAATGGAAAGGATGGGATAGTTGGCCAGCAGTTGCTGGTAGTAAGCCACCATATCAGCCGCGCTGTGGGCTTTGCCCTCAAAGTGATATTGCCCATCCTGTAGCAGCTCGTTGGCGGCCACATCCAAGGCCAAGGCGATATCTGCTCCCGGTTTGTAGCCTGCCTGTTCAATAGCCGTCATCAGCAGATCCAAAGCCGCCGCATTGGAGTCGAGATCAGGAGCAAACCCCCCTTCATCCCCCACACCGGTGGACAGCCCCTTCTGCTGCAGCACTTGTTTTAGTACCGCAAACACCTCAGCCCCGTAGCGCAGCGCCTCGCGAAAGCTGGCCGCTCCAATGGGCACAAGCATAAATTCTTGAATATCGACGTTGTTGTCGGCGTGGGCGCCGCCGTTGAGCACGTTCATCAGCGGCACCGGCAGCAGGTTGGCAAAGGGCCCCCCCAGGTATTTGTAAAGAGGCAAGCCCACTGCTTCCGCAGCCGCTTTGGCTGTCGCCAGAGAAACTGCCAAAATAGCGTTGGCCCCCAGGCGGGACTTGTTGGGGGTGCCGTCCAGGTCGATCAGCAACTGGTCAATACGGGCTTGGTTGAGGGCATCTTCTCCCTGCAGCTCCGACTGGATGGGGCCAAGGATGTTTTCCACCGCCCTCAGCACACCCTTACCGCCGTAGCGTTTGGGATCCCCGTCCCGCAGCTCATGGGCCTCAAAGGTACCGGTCGAAGCGCCGCTGGGAACCTGCGCCAAGCCCGTCGCCCCATTGGCTAAACCCACCAGGGCCTCTAAGGTGGGGCGTCCTCGCGAGTCGAGGATCTCATGGGCGGTAATCCACTCGATGGCCGTTTCCACAGTTACACCTCAGCAATTGGCTAGATAGCTCTGGCCAAAGCCAGATCCCCCCATAGACTAGTAGGTTTTTGCCCGCGATCCGGTTAGCTTCCAGAAAACTTTAAGTCTGTCCTTTAGGTATAGAGATTCTTCAAGGCTGCAGCAGTAGATTGAACATAGGCCGGCCAGAGCTTCAACCAGCCGTCGAGCGGGGTTTGCCTGGGCAAGGTGCTGCTCAGGAAGTGTTCTCCTCTTCCTTCTAGGCAAAGCGATGGCTCAGCCGCATCGGGTCGTGTACGGTGATCTTCTTCTTGTGAATGGAGATGTACTTCTTCTTGCGCAGCTCTCCCAACAGGCGGGTGATGGTGACGCGGGTTGAGCCAATGGCCTCGGCAATGGCCTGGTGAGACAGCTTGAGATCGATGGTGACCCCATCTGGGCCAGGCACTCCGAAATCGCGACAGAGGATCAACAAAAAGCTGACCAGACGGGATCCCATGTCGCGATGAGCCAGTGTCTCGATCATCATCTCCGTTTGCAAAATGCGGGACGACAGGCTTTTAACCAGCAACATGGCCAGTTCGGCGTTCTCCTGCAAGGATTTTTCCACCTGCTCGATCGGCAGAGAGAGCAACTCAGTAGGCGTAAAAGCCACCGAGTGATAAAAGCGATCAGAGCGCTGTCCTGTGATAAAGGAGAGCACGCCGAAGATGCTGTTTTCGCGTAGGAGGGCGACGGTGATTTCCTCCCCCATTTCGTAGACCCGCGAGAGCTTAACGGCTCCCTTCACCAAAAAGTAAACCCGCTCCGCCGGATCCCCTGGAAAAAAAATGGTCTTCCCGCGCTCAAACGTTTCGATAACCGGAGGATGGTGAGGGCCTCCCAATTGCTTGAAGGCTGTGATCAGAGATTTTTCTGCTACGGCCACCGCCATACTCATCAACCTTTTAAGGTCAGTTTATACCTAAGATCAACCTATTAAGATCAATCTAGAAGCATTAGGCTAGGTTGCAACCCCTTGACTTCAGAATCGATGATGATACCAAGATTTACCCTAAAGTAGAAGGTTCTGCCCAGGCATCTTTGTAGCACGTGCTACATTTTTGAGTCTCGTTTTTGCCCCAGAAAGGGATCCCCAACCGAAAGCAGGGGTTAGGATAAGAGCCATTGTCGCTGGGGGCTGCGTCGGCCCTTGGCGGTAGAGAGTGGAGTGGGTTGGAACATTCTATCTATCTATCTATCTATGGGGATCCCAGAGGTTATCGTTGCTGCACCTTCTCAACTGAGCCGCCAGCATTTCACAGTGCGGATGCCGGATCCGGCCAATCACCTGCTGGAGGTGGAACTGCAGATCCAAGAGGTGGATCCAGAGGTGCCTTTGCGGCTGCGACTGCCGGTGTGGACGCCGGGATCCTACTTGGTGCGGGAGTATGCCCGTCATGTGCAGGAGTTTCAGGCGGCAACTGAGCAAGGGATCCCTTTGGCCTGGCGGAAGGTGGATAAGAATACCTGGCAAATCGATCCGCCGGGTTCTTCTGCTGTGAAGGTGTGCTATCGGGTCTATGCCTATGAGCTGACGGTGCGCACAAACCATCTGGATTTGACCCACGCCTATTTCAACGGGGCAGCGCTGTTTCTCTACGTGCCCGGTCGCGAGCGGGAACCCTACACTTTGACGGTGATCCCACCCAAGCCGGATTGGCACATCGCCACCAGTTTGCGGCCTTTGATCTCCTCTTCTGGGGATCCCGCTTCCGGCCAGTCTTTTGTGGCGGAAGACTACGACGAGCTGGTGGATAGCCCGGTGGAGGTGGGTCCACATCGAGTGCAATCGTTTGAGGTGGAAGGGATCCCGCATTACCTTGTGGTTTGGGGGTCGGGCACTCTGGATGTCGATCGGGCCGTTGCCGATGCCAAGGCCATTGTCGAAACCACAGCCGCATTTTTTGGTGGGCTACCCTATGACCGTTACTGGTTTATCGTGCATTTGTCACCGGGAGGATTTGGTGGCCTTGAGCACAAGTACAGCACCACCCTTCTTTACTCTGGGCTGGAGCTGCATCAGCCAGAGTCCTATCGTCGGTTTTTGGCTCTGATCGCCCACGAGTTGTTTCATGCCTGGAATGTCAAGCGTCTGCGTCCTCTGGCATTGGAAAAGATCGATTACAACCAGGAAAATTATCTGGAATGTCTGTGGTTTTGTGAGGGGGCGACCAGCTATTACGAAAACGTCATCTTATTGAGGGCAGGGATCCTCAGTGCCGGCGATTTTTTAAAAGTTCTTTCCGAACAGATTGGTCGCTTGCAGCGTACTCCGGGCCGGGCCGTGCAATCGCTGCGGGAGTCCAGCTTCGATACCTGGATCAAACTCTACCGCCCCCACGAAAACACCCTCAACAGCCAGGTTTCTTATTACTTAAAGGGGGCTTTGGTCTGTTGGCTGCTGGATCTGCACATCCGTCACCTTTCCGGCGGTCAGGGATCCCTGGATACAGCTTTGCAGGATCTGTGGCAGCGCTTTGGTCGGTCAGGCAAGGGCTACAGCGACCAAGACTTGCGGGAGGCGTTTGAGCGGGCAGCCGGTGCCGATCTTGGCCGGTTTTTCGCAGCCTATGTGGAAGGCACGGAAGAGCTGGATTACAATGCCTACCTACATCCTTTTGGCCTCACCCTCAAAGCCCAATTCAGCCGCCCCAACCCCATCCCATACCTGGGCCTCAATTTCAACGGCGAGGGCAATCGCATCAGCGCAGTAGAGATGGGATCCCCGGCGCAAAAAGCGGGCATCTGGGCCGGCGATGAGCTGGTGGCCCTGGATGGGTTCAGGGTGAGCGCTGCCAACTTGGCGGAACGCTTGACAGCCTATCAGCCCCACCAGATCATCTGTTTAAGCGTCTTTCAAGCGGACCAGTTGAAACACTTTTGGATCCCGTTGGATCCCCCTCGGCCCGATGTCTACACGTTGGAGGTGTTGCCTGAACTGACTCCTGCTCAAGAAGCTCTTCAGCAAGGCTGGCTGGGATCCCTCATCAGCGCCTAGCTTCTCAGGGGTCAGGGGCAGGCCCGCCCTCTACTTGAAAATTTGCTCATCTCCCTATAGCATGTTGAGGCAAGCGGGTAGTCCAGTCAACTTGAAAGAAAAGTAACAGCGCGGGGGCCAGGGGCATTTGGTAGACTTCGTTTTGGTTTTATTGATTGGGGTAGCTATTGGTTTCTCGTTAGGTATTTACGCTGCTCGCCAGTATAGGGCAAACCCTAAACTAGAGATCTGGAAACGAGAGATTATCAGAGAGATATCTTCACAGTTAAGCCAACACAGCCAAGTCCTTGACGAAGCAAACAAAGCGCTAAGCAAATTGAGCGAAGAATTGGTGAACATAATCTCTGAGAAGTTACACGATTCCCAAGCTAACCTTGAAGAGTTTAAATTTCGCCTAGTCGATAGCTGTCAGAGCTTGCTAAAAGATTGGAGTAGAGACCTTCTACGAACCATATCTGTAAAGCTAGCTGAGCAGGATAAGCAACTAAGCAACCAGCGAGTTCTTCTGGAAAACTTATTGAAAGAAACTCAGTATGTTTATCAGCACCTACAAGTTGCTCTTCGAAATTTTCGCGAATTAGAGACATCTCAAACTACAGATCAGGACTCCCAGAATGATCAGATCACTCAGATTATTGATCAACCACCAGAGCCTGAATCAATAGACAAAGTGCCAAGAGACAAGGATAGGGTAGCTACTGTTGATATATCAAAGATAGAGTCATTCTTAAACTCAAAAAACGTAAGGATAAAAAGCATAGCTGTGGGAGAAAAAGAGGAAAAGCTAGATCAAATAGCTGCCTTTATGGGCAGCCGATACTCTTCGATCAAAAGATTCTATAGAATGATTAAATCAAATATGAACAGCGGAAACTCTTTCTCAATAAACTTTAAAGACGAGCCCCAACAAGTAATCAGCGCAACTTGCCAAGTCGCCAAAGAGTTATACGGAATCGCATTTTTGGAAGAGTACAGATACTTTAGGGCACCCAAGTACCTGTTGGTGGCAAGGCCCAGTAGATCGCCCCAGGCACTGAGTTTTCTCTCAGGAAACTGGCTAGAGAGATACGTCAGGGATAAGCTGATCTGTCTTGCTACAAGTCAAACTGGAAAGATTGATTTCTCTTACATAACAAATGCCCAAGTCACTTTGTCGAACGGAGCTGATTTTGAGATGGATCTTTTCTTTCATGTTAACGATCAATTCTACTGGGTGGAGTCGAAGACAGGTGAGTACCAAGA
>NZ_JANSHQ010000236.1:0-4687 GCF_047461715.1 Synechococcus sp. R8-2
CGCAAGCCCTGCACCACAGCCTCCACCACTGCTTCCGGATCCACATCCCGCGCTGGGCGGGTAAGCATGCCCGGCTGGCAAAATCGGCAGCCCCGTGTGCAGCCCCGCCGCACTTCCATCACCAGGCGGTCGTGGACGGTTTCCACCAAAGGCACCAGGCCGACGGAGTATTGGGGTTGAGGCAGGGCCACCCGACGGCGGATGCGCTCCGGCACCCCAGGCACAATGGGTCGAGGCGGGATCCCCTCGTAAAACTGGGGCACGTACACCCCCGGCACCTGGGCCAGCTCCAGCAAGACCTCTCGGCGGGGCTTGGACAGGGATCCGGCCAGCACTTGGCCAATTTCCGGCAGCACCTCTTCCCCATCTCCGAAGACGAAGAAATCGAAAAAGTCGGCAAAAGGCTCCGGGTTGGAGGTGGCGGTTGGCCCGCCGGCAAAGATCAGAGGGCACTCTTCCGGGGTAAAGGGCTGCCGCTCCCACCACTTGAGCGGGATCCCGGCTAGGTCCAGCATCTCCAGGATGTTGGTGCCCCCCAGCTCGTAAGCCAGGCTGAAGCCAATGATATGGAAAGCGCGCAGAGGACGGCGGGATTCCACGGCAAAGAGGGGGATCCCCAACTGCCGCAGGCGGGCCGCCAGATCCGGGCCTGGCAAGTAGGTGCGGTCACACAGTTGATCCGGCTGGGCGTTGAGGATGTTGTAAAGGATGAGGTGGCCTAGGTTGGAAGCTCCCACCTCGTACAACTCTGGATAGCTCAGCACCCAACGCACCCGTGCCGAATCCCAAGGACGGTGGACGGCGCCAAACTCTTTGCCCAAGTAGCGGGCCGGCCGCTGAATCTCAGGGGTGAGCAGGCGATCCAGATCGATGGGACTCAGATCAGTTTGCGCGGTAGCTGGAGAAAGCATTGAGATCCGCCGAGACGTTGACACAGTCACTGATCTGACTCTAGCCGAACTTTTCCAGCAACCCAAACGAAGGGAGAAGCACTTTGCCCCTCTGAGCCCCTAGGTTACAGCCACATCCATTTTGAATGAGCCCGAGGAATGCTCCTCAACCCCTATTCTCGCAGCCAACGGGTGGTGCCATCTTTTTGATCGATGAGGGTGATGCCGAAGGCTTTCAACTGATCCCGAATGCGATCGGCTTCGGCAAAGTTTTTCGCCTTACGGGCTGCCGAGCGCTGCGCAATCAGCTCCTCGATCTGCTCTTCTCGGATGAGTTGGTTCTCTCCCTTTTCAAAGTGAAGTTCCCCGTTTGTAGCTGCTTCTGTGGATCCCTCGAATTCAGAGAATGAGGGCCAACAGAATCCCAAAGTAGCCAAAATCTCCAGCAAGGCAGCGCTTTTTTGTTTGAGGGCCTGGGGCTCCAGATGGGTTTGGCCTTGATGGGTGAACAGGTTGTGTTCGCGGGTGAGTTCTTTGGCCAATTCAAAGGCGATAGCCAGCGCTTCAGGGGTGCCAAAATCATTGTCCATAGCAGCTTGAAAGGCTTGCATGGCCTCAGCATCAGGGGATCCCTTTTCTTCTTTGCAGAAGTGCTGGGCACAGTGGATCCCTTTCTGGAGGGTTTCCCAGCCACGGCTAGCCGCCTGCATGGCTGCCTCGGTGAGATCTATGGGGCTACGGTAGTGGGTCTGCAACAGAAACAGCCGCAAGGCCATGGGGTGATAGACGGCGAGGGCCTGTCGCAGGGTGGTGAAGTTGCCCAAAGATTTGGACATTTTCTCGCCGTTGATGTTGAGAAAACCGTTGTGCATCCAGTACTTGGCCATCGGCTTGCCGGTGATTGGCTCCGATTGGGCCAGCTCATTTTCGTGGTGGGGGAAAATCAAATCTGCCCCGCCGGCGTGAATGTCGATGTGATCTCCCAGGGTCTCCCGCACCATGGCGGAACATTCGATGTGCCAGCCCGGTCGCCCCCAACCCCAAGGGGAGGCAAACCCCGGCTCAGAAGGGGGGGCCGCTTTCCAAAGGGCAAAGTCGAAGGGATCCTGTTTCTCAGCTCCTTCTTCTCCTACCCGGCCACTGGCTCCCGCCTCCATCTCCTCCAGTTTTCGACCGGATAGCTGGCCGTAATCCGGGAACTTGCGGACAGAGTAGTAAACAGAGTACTGAACAGAGGCGGGGGTCTCTGGCTGGTGTCCCGCTTGCAGGAGGGAAGACTGGTCGGTCTGGTGTCGAATCGGATCCCGTACCCGGTAGGCAAAGCCTTTGAGCTCCAAAGATTGGATCAACTGGAACATGGCTTGCAGTGATTGCGTTGCCCTCGGGTAGAGATCGGCCCGCTTGATGTTCAGGCGATCCATGTCCTGGAAATATTCGGCGATGAAGCGCTCCGCCACCGCTTGCATGGATTCGCCACGTTCCAACGCCCGCTTGAGGATCTTGTCGTCCACATCGGTAAAATTCTGCACATACTTCACTCGGTAGCCGCGCCACTCCAAGTAGCGACGCACCATGTCCCAAACCACGTAGGTACGCGCATGGCCGAGGTGGCAGAGGTCGTAAACCGTTACACCACAGACATACATCTGCACCAGGGGCTTCTCCCCCGCAACCGGAGCTGCGGATCCCTGGGAATTGCCGACGGAAACGGATTGAGATCCACCTGCTGCCAGCGGCTGAAACACTTCCTTGCGGCGAGTCAATGTGTTATAGACAACCAAATCCATGGGTATCCCTAGTTTGTAGTTTCAGCTACAGCAAAACAGGCTTTGTCTTCCAAAAAAAGACGATGGCGCACTTTGTCTTGAATCGGATGAGGCTCGACAAAATCTCAACAAGCCAAGGGCTGGAACCATTGTGAGGCAAGCATTGTGGCTGAAATTACCTGCCAAGACTTGTCTAGATTTGTTAACTACGGTACTCTAACCTGAGTGCGAGCCAGCCTGTTCATTAGCGAGCTCCACCCCGGCTTGAGTCACCCCTGGGGTGCTCGGTGCCAAGGGGCTTATGCCCCTCATTTTGACATCTTCTTCTCTTGCACTCTAGTGTCAGCCTGTTGGTGTGAGGATGCCTTTAAAACCCACTTTCCCCAATCCCCAAAACGGGGAGCTGGATTTCCGCGGTGCTGCCGTGAGCACCCTTTTCCCCCCACCCCCAAAGGGCTCGGCAGGGATCCCTTCAGAACAGTCCTGGACTTCTGCGGATTCATCTGCCGAGGAAGCCTATCTTCTGGAGTGGGCTCCAGCCCCTCTCTCTGGGCGGTCGAAGCCAAGATGGGTTGGTTTGGCCCTCTCTCTCAGCTTAACGGGCCTGGTATGGCTTCTGAAGCTGGAGGCGGATCCCTGCGCAGAAGCTGGGGAAGAGCAGCTGCCGGCCACCCCCAGGTGCCCAACCGAGCCTGAGACAGCCCATCCAGAGCCGGGGGATTCTGCTCCTGCGCGTCGGGGATATCCGGCTTGGGCCACTGGTCTTTTGCTGATGCTGGGCTTGGCCGGAGTCGCTACCCTACAGCAGCGACAGTTGAATCGCCCCCTGTCTCCGGCGGTAGAGCCGATCCCACCCTCTGTGCATACGCTATCTGGCGCTCTGCAGCAAAACTACGAGCGGAAAAAGGAGCAGCTGCGCCAAGCCTTCGCAGAAGGGCGAATCCCGACAGGAGAAGGGCCCAGAGGCATTCTGGAGCATGAAATTCAGCCGGGGGAAACCCTCTGGCAACTGACCCAGATGTATCAGCTCGACGCGGCTGCCATCACCGTCTCCAATGGTATTCAGGCCAGTACTGAGCTGAAGCCGGGGCAAGTTCTCCTCATCCCCAGCCAACCGGGATTGATCTACACCGTCAAGCAGGGAGACACGCTGGAGGACATTGCCAACCGCTACCGAGTTCCCCAGCAGCGGATTATCGAAGCGACTCCTCTGGATCGCCCGGAATATCTGCGCATTGGCCAACGCCTGCTCATCCCCGGCGATGTGGGCGAGTTGATCCAGCGTCAGAAGGAGATGATCGCTGCCCAGAAAGCTCGCGAAGAGGAAGAGCGCCGCCAGCAAGAGGAGGAAGCCCAACGCCAAGCCGAAGCCCAAGCTCGATTACAGGCGGAGCAGCAACGCCGGGCCCAGCAAATGGAACAAGAACGGCAGGCCCTCTTGGCCGGTGGATCCCTGACCCACACAGTTGGAGCCGGTGACACCATCGAACGGATCGCCGCCCGCTATGGGGTAACTCAGCGATCCATTATTCAAGCCAACAACTTGCGCAATCCCCACTGGCTGCGCATTGGCCAACGCCTTACGATTCCGGCGCCGGGTACGCAGCCCACCCCAGCTCCCGCCCGACAGGCTCCGCCAGCGCCCCCTCCAGCCCCTCCCCAGGTTCGCAGCAGTGGGTTTGTCTGGCCGGTCTCCGGGCAAATCACCTCTGGCTTTGGCTACCGTCGCGGTCGCCTTCATGCAGGGGTAGATATTCCTGGCCCCGTGGGATCCCCCATTGTAGCCGTTCAGGGGGGAGTGGTGATCTTCGCGGGGAATGCTGGGGATGGCTACGGCAATCGAGTGGACATTCGCCATCCCAACGGAATTGTTACTCGCTATGCCCACGGCCATCAGATTTACGTTTCCACAGGCCAGTACGTGCAGCAGGGGCAGACAATCATGAGCCGCGGCAGCACTGGCTGGAGCACAGGGCCGCATCTGCACTTTGAAGTCCGCCCCGGCGGGGGCGCGCCTGTGGATCCCCGGCC
>NZ_JANSHQ010000237.1:0-2748 GCF_047461715.1 Synechococcus sp. R8-2
CGGCGTGCCATCAACACCTTTGAGCGGGAGGGATCCCAGGATCCCTTTACAGAAGGGCTGTCCTTTTTACAGGCCAATCCAATTCCTGAGGCAGTGGAGCGGTTTCAGGAGGCTGTGCGGCGACAGCCAGATCACGTAGAGGCCCACATTGAACTGGCCCATCTGTTGGCGAAAACCAACCGACTGCAGGAGGCATTGAGCCACTACCAACAGGCCAAACGCCTGAACCCGAACTTGAGCGGCATCAACACCCACCTGGTGGAAACCCTGAAGGCTCTAGCACGGCAGTGGTTGGCCCAGCATCAGCCGGATGAAGTCTTGATCCATTTGCCCGAAGCGCTGCCCCTCACCCAGGGATCCGCCCAAGCTGAGATCTATAGCCTGCTCGGCCAAGCCTGGGCAGAGAAGGGCAACTGGGCAGAAGCGTTAGCTCAGCAACAAAAGGCCCTGGGGTTGGATCCCCACTTCAGCGAGGCTCATCTCTGCATTGCTCAAGTTCGCCTCAAGCTGGGGCAATGGGACGAGGCCATCGACTCCTGCTGGGCTGCTTTGGAGTTGAATGATCGCCTGGGCCTGGGCCACGCCGTGATGGGACAAGCGCTGATGCGCAAAGGACAGCTAAAAGCGGCAATAGCAGCCTTCCGAACTGCCCTCAGCCTGGATCTCAGTCCTGAGTTGGCAGCCGCTGTGCGGGTGGATCTGGGTTTGGCAATGGTACATGCAGGCCATCTGGCTCAAGCCAGCCAGGAGTTCAGCCAGGTGATCTTCAATGGCCAGTTCAAAAGACAGCAGGCTCGCGCCTACTACGGCTTGGGCCTGGTGTTGGCAAGCCAAGAGCAATACAGCGAAGCCATCAAGAACTACCGGCGGGCTTTGGAGCTGGCCCCCGATCTGCACGCAGCGATGGCCGCCATTGGCCTAGCCTACTTGGGGCCCAAACAACGGGATGCCTCTGGGCGCAAGTTCATCCAGCCCCAACAGTTGCAGCAGGCTATGCAGCAGTTTGAACAGGCCCTCCAAGGAGATTCAGAGTTGCCGGAAGCTCACTTTGGCCTGGGCGAAGTGGCGCGCATCAAGGGGGATCTAACCTCGGCGGAGGCCAGCTATCGACGGGCCATTCGCAGCAATGGCAGCTATGGAGCAGCTCACTATCGTCTGGGATCCATCCTTGCCCGCCAAGGCAAGCTGGAGCAGGCCATTGAACACTTTCGCTCGGCTTTGGAAATCGCTCCCAACTTCTCCGAAGCCAGAGTGAGCCTGCAACGGCTTCTCTCCAAACAGATGGAAGAGGCCCATACCGGCCTACTCGTCCCGTAAGGTGGGATAGGATCTTCCAGTTAAGGTTCTCTCAACCCATGACACCAACGCCAGGTTGGGTGGTCAGCCCTGCAACCGCCATCCAGCTCATCCAACAAGGGGCAACGCTTCTGGATGCACGCAGTGCGGAATTGCAAGCCGACGGGATCCTGAAGGGTTCAATTCCGGTGAACTGGACGGAGTTTACTCAACCAGAGGCTGCCAACAGCGGCAAGCTGTTGGCAGATGATGCCCTTCTCACCGAAAAGCTGCAGGGCCTTGGCGTGTTTCAGGGGCGTCCGGTGGTGGTGGTGGCCGATCCGCTGCGGGGTTGGGGAGAAGATGGCTGGATCGTTTGGATGTTGCGCAGCTTGGGTCATCCCCAGGCGGTCATGGTGGACGGGGGCTATCCGGCCCTGGTGAAGGAGGGAGTGCTGACCACAACCCGACAAAGCGCCGACGAACCGCAACGGGGCGACTTTGTAGTGCGGCGAACCGACCGGTGGGAGATCGACCGGGACACTCTGCGGGCCAGCCTTGGCTCCGACCGTGTGGCCATCCTCGACAGTCGCGAAGCCCAAGAATACAAGGGAGCCACCCCCTATGGTGAGGCGCGCGGTGGACACATCCCCGGCGCTGTGCATCTCTGCTACAAGGAGCTGATGGATGCGGCGGGATCCCTATTGCCGCCCGATGAAATTCACGCCCGCCTGCAAAAAGCCGGGATCCCTCCGGAAGCCGAGATCATTGCCTACTGCACAGCTGGGGTTCGCGCCGCTTGGGTCACGGTGGTTTTAACCCACGTGGGCCGGCAGGCCAAAAGCTATTCCGGCTCCATCCTGGAATGGGCGGCCGGGGATCCCCAGCGGTTCCCGCTCCAGCCATGAGGGGATCCCTGCCCACTGTGATCTTGGCCGGATGTGGCTATGGAGCCATCGACGCCTTGCGGGCGCTCAAAGGGCAGGCACGGGTGATCGCCATCAACCCCTATCCCTACAGTGTTAATTCAGGCATGTCCACGCGGCTGCTGAGTGGTCGGTTTTCTCTGGAGCTGGTGCGGATCCCTTTGCTGGAGCATATTCAAGCCAACGGCGCCCAGTTTTTGCCGGGGCGAGTCACCCACATCCAACCCGAAGCTCGAACCCTGACCCTGGAGAGTGAAGCCGGGATCCAAACTCTTGCCTACGACTATCTGTTGGTGAATGTGGGCCGGGAGTTGCGCCCCATCGATGGGATCCAACATGCCTTCACCATTCGACCGGCAGAACAATTGGTGGCCGCCCGAACTTGGATCCGGCAGTGCTGGCAACGGGCAGCCCAGGGGGATCCGACGCCGGGTCTGTTGACTTTTGTGGTGGCAGGGGGAGGCTGTACCGGCACAGAGCTGATGGGGGAACTCTACGATCTTTGCCGGGAAATGAGCGCAGAAACAGGGATCCCCTTGGCTCAAGC
>NZ_JANSHQ010000238.1:0-4781 GCF_047461715.1 Synechococcus sp. R8-2
GTTGGGGTCGGTGTGGCAGTGGGCTGGGCGGCCTGCACCTGGAAAGACCACTGCTGGATGGCAGTGTTGCCGCTGGTATCGGCAATTTGGACGGCGATCAAGGTCGGTCGATCGGTGGGCAGCGGCTCGGCTGGGGTGTAGGCGAAGCCGGTGCGGGTGAGCTGGGCTTGGGCGGTGACATCCACATTGTTCACCAGCAAGGTAAAGCTATTGAGGTCGATTCCCTGGTCGTCCTGGAAACGGGCTGAGATGGAGGGGCGAGGGTTGTCGGTTAGGGATCCGTTGGGAGGGGCCAGTTCGCTGATGGTGGGGAAGGTGGTGTCGGTCACCCGCCCGATGGTGATGGTCTTATCCGGCAGCTGCACCAGGGTTACCAGTCCATCCCGCTCCAAGCGGACAAAAACAGGCGCTTCTGAGGCCCGGTCTTGGCTGCGGAAGGTGTAGCTGCCCTCGTATTGCCCTGGGCGGGTTTCCTGCAGTGGCAGGTTGTAGGCAATGCCGGGGATGGAAAACGATCCCTGCGCACCTGGGGATCCCAGCAAAAACACGGTAATCGTATCTCCTGGGTTTACAGATCCCAGCTCTTCGCGGGCAAAGAAGGTTCTCACCTCTGGAGCGGCGGGCAGCGTTTCTACCAGAGGCTCAATGGGAATGTCCGGCGTGGCCAGGGGTTCGGGCGTAGGAGTGACCTGGGCAAGGAGCTCGGTACGGATCCCAGGGCCGGGAATGGCAGCCCCCACCGGCGGATCCAAATTGGGCACCCGGCCCACCTTGGCCAGCGCTTGGTAGGTAAGAGCAGCCACTTCCCCCCGCGTGGCCACCGCCTGGGCATTCAATTGGGTGGGGTTGGGGTAGAGCACCAACAGCCCTTCCTGAACTGCTGTCGCGATGGGGGCGCGGGCAAAGTTGGGAACCAAATTGGCATCGCCGAACGCGGATAGGATCGCGTCAATTTGGCCGGCATCTTCGATGAGCCTACCGTTGGTGGCGGCACGGGTCAGGACAGTGATGGCCTGCGCACGGGTGAGCACATCGTTGGGGCGAAAGGTGCCGTCCGGAAAGCCGGAAACAAACCCTGCCGCTGCCGCCGCGCCGATGGAGGGAGCCGCCCAACTGGGAATGGGATCGGCAAAGGAGCGCACAGGAACGTTGGTATCTAGGCCAAAAGCCTTGGTGACAATAACGGCAAATTGGGCACGGGTGATGGATTCATTGGGACGAAAGGTGCCATCCGGGAAGCCGCCGATGATCTGCCGTTCATTCAACCCAGCAATGTACTGGGCACCCCAATAGGTGCTGATATCAGAAAGTTGGGCCCAAGCGGGATCCCCAAGCCAGGCCAAGCTGCTGCAACTGATCACCAAAGCCGCAGTCTTCCAACCCTGCCAAAGGGAAAGCTTACGCATCGTTCACACCTCAGGTTCTTGGTACAGGATTCAGGTCTCGGATCCCCACTCTCGGTTGGGAGGGGCCCTGGAAGTTGGCCGGACAGAAGTGTAGGAGAGGATGATCCAAACCGCACACCCAGACGAGGAAACCTTCTGAAAAGTTCTGTCTGGCCACCGGTTTCGCCAACCTTTCAGGGGGCAGGATTGGGGTAGCGCTGGTGCACCGCCTCGATCTCCGCCAGGAGCTGCGGGGACAGCTCCACATCCAGGCAACTGAGGTTCTCTTTGAGTTGGGTCAGGCTGGTGGCCCCGATGATGGTGCTGGTAACAAACCAGCGGCTGCGCACAAAGGCCAAAGCCAACTGGGCCGGTGTCAGGCCGTGCCGGCGGGCAATTTGCACATAGGCGGCCACCGCTTCTTCCACATTCGGCTTGCGGTACCGCTGGCCAAAGCCTTCAAACAAGGCCAAACGGGATCCCGGCGGCTTCACCCCCCCCAGATATTTGCCCGTCAGCAGCCCAAATCCGAGCGGGCTGTAGGCCAGCAAGCCCACCTGCTCGTGGCGGCAGACTTCCGCCAGGCCCATTTCAAACGTGCGGTTGATGAGGCTGTAGGCATTCTGAATCGAGACCACCTTGGGCAACCCCAGTTGCTCGGCCACCTGGCAGAACTTGCTCACCCCCCAAGGGGTTTCGTTGCTCAGGCCGATGTAGCGAATGAGACCCTCTTGCACCAATTCCGCCAGAGCCTGCAACTGCTCGGCAATGGGAACGGTGGGCCGCTCCTGGCTGGGATCGTAGGCAACGCCCCCAAACAGGGGCACGTAGCGATCCGGCCAGTGGATCTGGTAGAGGTCGATGTAGTCGGTCTTCAGGCGCTTGAGGCTATCGGCCACCGCCTGCTTGAGGTTGTCGCGGGTGATGGACAGGGATCCGCCGCGAATCCAATGCCAGGGCCGACCAGGGCCGGTGATCTTGGTGGCCAGGATCAGGCGATGCCGCGGTTGGTGTTGCAGCCACTCGCCGATGTAGCGCTCGGTGGATCCCTGGGTTTCCGCCCGCGCCGGCACCGGGTACATCTCGGCGGTATCGATGAAGTTGATCCCGTGCTCCACCGCGTAGTCGAGTTGTTCGAAAGCCTCAGACAAAGTATTCTGCTGCCCAAAGGTCATGGTGCCCAGGCAGATCTCGGAAACTTGCAAAGGGCTGTGGCCAAGCTGGCGGTAGCGCATGGGGAATCTCCGTCTCCAACCCTAGACAGCGCGCCAGTCCCCATTGTGCCCAAAACCTGTCGGCCTACGGGATCCCCCGCTATGCCCCCGTTCCTATTTCGGTGCGGATCCCAGCAGGGGAACGTACTCGCGGTAGAGCTGACCCAAAATTTCCAGACCAATGCGGGTGCGGCTATCGGGGGGGCGAGCCTCAATGGCCGCCTTGACTTGCAAAATCGTGCCCACCGGATAGGGGGAGCGCAGCTCCTCCCGCTTGCCCAAAAACACATCCGTAAAGTAGTCGATCAGCCGCTTGACTTCCCCCACGTCTTTGCGGGAAATGTCCATATCCAAAACGGTGGTCAACTTGGCCCGCATGGCCTGAAAACTTTGCTGGCCGGTGTTGAGGGCCACCCGCTTGGCCAGGCTATCCACCACAATTTGGGTGATCTTCTCCACATTTTGGGTGACGATTTCTCGGTGGCGGGCAGCAAAGCGCAACTGAACCTCATCCAGAAATCGTTCTCGTTCCAGAATCTGGATGCCCTGTTGCTCCAAATCCACCCCATAGCTCTGCAATTGCTTATACTGATTCAAAACCCATTGGTTGTAGAAGGAATCGGCCAAAACTCGCCAATAGCCGATGAGGGTCGCCTCGGCAAAGGGAACGCTGACCAAATAAGCTTCGCTGGTGATGTGGCGCAAATGCTCTGTCAGCTTGTCTCGCTCCTTCTCATCCAAGTAGGAGGTGCGCGGCACCCAAACTGCCCCGTACTCGCTTTTCACCTCTCCGGGCAGGGATCCGAAGAGGGTGTCAAAAAACTGATGAATGCTGAAGAGAAGAAACTTTCCCGGATCCTGAAGGCGGTTGAGCAGTTCCTGTTTTTTCTCCTCCTGATATTGGGCCACCAATTGCTGGGCCTCGGTGATCTGGCCGCGGGCCACCTCCACATCTTGCCGCAGCTTTTCAATCTCTTCTGAGCTCACCATCTCAACGCCGGCAGGCTCCCGTTCCCCGCTGAAATAGCTGCCCCCCGGCCTGGTGCCCCCAATGCCCACCAGGGGAGCGTCGCTGTCATTGTTCAGGGTTAAGAGGCGAGAAAGAGCCTGGAGACGAACTCGCCCACTGGCAGAGCGCAGGGATCCCAGCTCCACCGGATCCCCACTTTCCCAACCGTCCAGCCCGCCGATGCGGTAGAGCGTGTAAAAATACTTGCTGAGCAGAAGCGCCAGCAGATGCCTGTTCTTGACCTCGTTGTACTCCAGGTAGGCTCGCAGACACAGTTGGAAGGCGATGTTGGGCAAGCTGCGACACACCTTCATAATCTGGGTGTAGACCCTTTGCAGGTGAGGCCGAAAGCTGCGTGGGATCGCCTCGGGCCGTAGGCCGCGCAACAAGAACTCCTGCTGGCGCAGATCTTGAGGGGTAAAGTAAAAACTTTCTTGCCAAAGCAGCTCATCCAAGTCACGGGCAAAAATCGGTTTCAAATGGTCGATGATTTGCACCACAACCGACTCGGTGAAGACCGGTATAATCTTTTCGATGTGAAGCTGATCGTAAACGGAGCGCAGCCGCTCGCTGCGGAAGTCTTCGATGGAGATCAGCCCCTTCATGGTTCCGATCCGACCGTCGCTCAGCAGGAACTTATAGACCACTTCGGCAGTGGCCCCTGGGGAGAGAACGGGAGTTCCTGTCAAGTCGGGGCAGATTTGCAGGGGGCGTAGCAGGCGGCTGGTTTCGCTGACGCTGAAGCAACTCCAAGCTGCCGGGTTTAACACCACCGACGATAGGGAGGCCAACAATTGCTTCTCGTCCAAGTCCTCCAGCCGAATTTCTCCCCTGTGAGCTTCGCTAGGTCCCGGAGGCAAGCTCGCCCGCGAATCCTGAACGGCGGAAGGGGATAAGGATGGGGGAGATGTGCTCATGCGGCAAAGGCCGTTGAATCTTAAAGTTCACTCTAAACGGGCGAAGGATGGATGAGTGTGATCTGTATCTCTGTATCCAATGGAAGTCTCTCAAGAAGAATCTGCCCAGAATCTGCCTCGAATTGTCTCCCGCCACCAGTATCTGGAAACGGTTAGCTTTTGGGTAGCGTGCAACCACGGTTTTGAGGATCCACAAATCGATACGCACCTTCAGCTCCGATGGATGAGGCTGCTGAGGCTTCACCCCTTTGTCGTG
>NZ_JANSHQ010000239.1:0-13303 GCF_047461715.1 Synechococcus sp. R8-2
CAGCGTAAATGTATCAGGAACGAGCCAAGTTCAAAAAAATATCCTGGGTGAGATCTTCGGCCTCGGCAGTGTTGCCCAGCATTTTACAGGCAATTCCATACACCAAGCCGGCATGTCGGTCGTAGAGAATGGCCAGAGCTTGTGACCGGCCTGCTTTTAGGGCTGCAAACACCTCTGCATCGGTTTTTTCCTGCAGGGATCCCTCAGCTTTGTCGCCCTCGATCTTCATGAGCGGGAAGAGGAAACGGGATGGAAGAGAGAGAGAAACTGCAGAGGCACAAGCATCGCCCAGAGTAATCCAAGCAGGGCAGCGGCTTTCATAATTTATCGTCTGCATAGGCGAAGGTCAACCCTGACTTGTGGGGAAATAGAAGGCCCAATCCTGAGCTGGGATCGGGCCGGGTCAAGGATCAACAGCAGCAACGATCTCAAAACGATTCCAACAATTGGTTCCAAATCAATGAATCCAAAACATTGATTAATGTTGATTAACCTTGATTTAGATAGGCAAATGGGAATCGGCTTTCCTAGAGGGCGGCCAAGCCAAAGAACGGCCCACCCGGCAGGGTGCCCAGGGATGTGGCCCGACCGGTGTTTAGGTCAATTCGATACAAGGTGGAGCCGCCGATGGCAAAGCCGGTATCCACTCCATCAGCAGTACGGATGTCAAACCCACCCATAGGGCCGAAGTTCACCCCCAGAGGGCCAATGGGCACCTGAACCCCATCGTTGGGGGGATTCTGCAACACCAGCAGGTTCCGTTGCCCGTCGATGTTCAGCAGCCGCGTGGATTGGGCACCCGCCACATTGTTGGTGTAGGCGGCGGTGATGGCCGGCTGGGATCCCTGTAGTTCCATTGGGCCAAAGGCCAAAGGTCTATCTTGGATCACTTCGCCCGTATCCACATTGATGCGGAAGTTCTGGCCATTGGCTCCCACCAAGCGCAGCCGATCCGGAACAGGGTTGAAATCCATGCCAGAAAGCGTGCCCGCGGTGAAGGGAACCGACAGAGTGCTGGCCACGGTAGCGACACCGGTCTGCAAGTTGATGGTGTAAAGGATGCTGGTGTCGGTCAGCCCGTAAAGCAGCCGGTTGGCAGGACGCACATCGATACCAATGAGGTTGCCGTTCACTCCTGTTACCGTCAGGGATCCTTGCACAGAAGCATCGGCGGAGCGGATAAAGGTGAGGCGGTTGCCGCTGCTCAAATCCACCAAATCCGCTTGGGAAGGCATCATCGAAGACGAAGTGCTGCTGCCACAGCCCAAGAGAGCAAAACTGCCGGCTATCACAGATGCTGCTACAAAGCTTGTGTGTTTGTGCATTGAACAGGCTCCTCAAAAGATCGACAAACCATCAAAACCACTGACAGACAAGCCCCCCTAAACCACAGAGCCTGTGGCTGCAAAGCGCTGCAGTGAAAACTTTTTTGCCCTCAACCCAGAGAACTCTGCGATTCCCTCTGCCTTGTACTGAAGGCAGTTGTTCTCTGCGATGGCAGCGCATGGGGCGCGTCTGTAGAAATTACTCAACTCCCCAGAACTCGGATGCCTGGGATCCAAGCTTTTTGGCCCAGACTTTAACTGGAAGCGCTGGTGTAAAAGCGCAGGGCAAAGCGCCAGAAAAGATGGGATCCCCACAACAGCCCTGCCGCCAGCAGAGCGGATCCCAGCAGCCACGGCCATTGGGCTCGCCCCAGCAGGGTCTCCGCCGGGATGGTGGTCAGGAAAGCCACCGGCACGACGAAGGTGAAAAACACGCGGTAGGCCACCGGATAGGCCACTATCGGAAATCGTCCTGCCTCTACTAGGCCCCGCAGCACCTCGGTGACGTTGTAGATTTTGACAAACCAAATGCTGGTGGCTCCCAACATAAACCAGAGGCTGTAGAGGATGATCAGCCCCAGCAGCAGAGGCAGCAGCCCCAGAGCATAGGCCCAAGCAGGCAAATGGAGCTGGATCCCGGCGTAGAGAATCAGCAACAGGCCAAAGCCGATATCCACCAGGCCCCAGGGAGAAAACACCCTGGCCGACAGCCAAAACTGGCTGCTTATTGGCTTTAGCAAAACAAAATCCAAGGTGCCTTCCTGCACCTGCTGCACAATGCGATTGAGGTTGACGTTAAAGAGACTGGCCGACACCCCCTGCAGAATGGTGAACACCCCCAACACGATGAGGGCTTCCGGCCAACTCCAACCGCCCAGCCGGTGCCCCTGCTGGTAAAACAACGACAGCCCAAACAGAGCGGATCCCAAGCCACCCAGACTGCTGAGGCTGGCAAAGAAAAAATTGGCACGGTACTCCATTTCTGCCGCGATTGAGGTGCTCCAAAACAGCCACAATATCCGCAAATAGCGCAGCACCTTGGTTTTCTCCAATCTCAGCTTTTATCCCACTTGCGGTAACAGCGGGCGGTAATGAAATAGGGGTGAAACACCTCCAAAAAACAGCTTTGCAGCACCTGAAAGAATTGCTCTACCTTTTGCGGGTCGTCCAGGTGAAAAGGAAACTCGCCGTTAAACCCCTTGAAAAAGTACCAGTTGATCAAAAGCTTACCTGACGGCTTGAGCCAGTCGTAAAACTGCCGCAACTGCGCTGCCGGATCCGCCAGATGTTCCACCACATCGAAGCAGATGACCGTGTCAAAAAAGATCTCTTCTGGGAAGTTTTCTGGACAGTGGATGCGCTCGGTTAAGCCCAGCTTTTCCGCCCGCCATTGCACAAACTGCCGATGGATGGGGTTGATATCCCAGAAGATCACCTGATCCACCGCTGCGCAGAGGGCCGCCCCGATAGCATGGGTGCCGATGCCGCCGCCAAAATCCAACACCAACCCGCGGGCATGATCCGCCACCAGGCGTAAGGTATCGCCGATGTAGTCGGTGCTGCTCAGGTGCCAAGCCGCCAAATCCAGCAGATAGGCGGATCTCACCTGATCCCGATAAAACGCATCTGCCCGATCCCAGCCAAAGTCTCGCCGGCCCAACTCCGCCAATTGCTGCTGCCCTGCCCGCAGTTTCTCCCGCAGATCGGCAGCCCCAAGGCCCAGGAAGGATCCCAGATGGGCTTCTAGGTCAAAGGCATTTTGCCAGTAGCCGCTCAGAGCAGGTGGGATGGGGGGCACAGGAGGATTCAGAAGACTGGTTGGGTTGGCTTAGGCAACAGTGAAATCCTCTTCCTCTGGCTGAGCCAGGTTTTCCGGGTTCGGCTCCGTGTCTTTATTAAAATCAAAGGTGGATGGGGATGTAGAGCTAGCAGCATCCAGAGGCTGCAATAACTTGGCTAGGGTTTCCGGGCTGAGTCGATCCGTTGTCTCCACAATTGCTGTTACGTTCGGCCCAAACCTTATCTTATCTAGGAGCTGAAGGCGATGGGACAAAACCCGTTTTCCGTTGACGAATAGGCCATTGGTGCTGGGCCTGGATCCCGGACTGCCATCGAATACCATGTAGCTGTACTGCAGGGATCCCTGTGCAGTTGGCCCTGAACCTGGGATGCGGATGAGGGAAGCGTGTTTCCGAGAGACGCAGGGATCGTAAAGGCGAATATGATTGTCTTTAGACCGTCCCACTGAGTAATAGATACTATCCAGAACAACCCCCCTCTGCCCCAATCGATCCCTGAAGATCAAGACCCAGTGAACAGGGACAGGCTGAGTACTGCAGCGAGCAGAAGAGGCCATGATGAATCAAGCTGCACCTAGAGTCGCTGGTGTCAACAAAAGGGAAACTCAATAAAGGTGGGTAGTCACTTAGCTCTTAAAGGCCAAAGCAGCAGCTGCTTTCCCCATTATAAGTAGCCATCCCCCTGAGTCCAAAAGCCCAAGTTCAGCTAGGAGTAGGGGTGTTGCCGAAACAGAAACCGGCCCAGAAAACCCATTCTTATTGGTCTAAGATGCATCCAGAGTTACCCCGTTTTGGGGAAGAACCCTGAGAGCTCAACTCTCGGCAGGCTGGCGAGCAGTCTAGCATGCCCAAAGTCTTTTAGACTAGAGCGCAGGGAGGTAGGTTGCAGGTTTGGCTTGGACAGGAGATCATAGAGTTTCGTCGAAACCCAAAGCTCCCATTGACAGCGTGACGGTGGAACACAAGCACATTCAGTTAGACAGTCGGCCCGTTGGCCTGAACACAGCCACCGGTACCATCAAAGCCCAGTTGGACTTGCTACTGCTGGGGTTGGAGTCCCTGAGCGGAGAAAGTTCCGAAGCGGTTCTGGCCGCAGCCAAAGCCCTCAACTTGGAAGAGCAGATTGGCGACCGGGTGACCCTCTGGCGACTGCGCAATGCTAACCCCTTGCGCCGCAGCAGCGGTGGGCGCAAAAAGGTCGATATCGAAGAGGCCCGCGCCCTGGTGATGGTGATTGCCTATCTGGCTGCTCAGCAACAAGCCCGTATCCGCAGCACCTTGGAGCAACTGGAAGCCGCTGTCGATCAAGAGCTCAGCCCCTTCCGTCAGCCGCTGGTGGGAGATTACTTGGATGAATTCCTCTCTCACTACCGCAGCCGCATGGTGGATGGGGACGTGCGCGATGAGAATAGCCTCACCGAGCTGGCCCTGCGCATCTTGATTGAGCTGATGTTCTACAGTAGCCCGAAAGGCGCTCAGCGCCTGTGGAAAGCCTTGCTCAGCCGTCCTGAGATGGATTTGCCTGCCGGCAGCGATCTGGAAGAAGAGGGGGTAGCCCACAGCTCCGGCCCCGATGCCTCACCCTCTTCTTGAGGCAGTTTTGTCAATTATCGCCTCTGTAGCCCTCTACCCGTGTTGTTCGCCCGCAGTTGCCATGCCCAACCTTACCCTGGTTAGCCACACCTATCAACAGCCCACTTCTACGCTGACTGTACGGGGAGAAGCCCCTGCCGATTCCAATTCTTCAGACTCCTCTGCAACGCCGCCGCTGCAAGCCATCCAGCGCAGCTTCGAGTGTCAGTTGGAAATCCGCCAGGGGGAAACGGTCAAAACTTTACACGGCGATAACGTTTGGCTCAACGATTTGATCACCGTAATCGACCGCTACGTGGGATCCCACTTGAGTGGGGAACCCAAGGGAACCTTCAGCGGTACCGTGGCCATCCGTCCGCTTGATTTTATTTTTCATCGTCTCACGGTGCGCCAAGGGGAAGATCGCATCGCACAAGTAGATCTGTCGATGACGCAGTTGTACGACCTGCTGGAGAACCTCTCCCAGGTGGCCGACGATATTCCCCAACTGGCCAATCTGGGAACTCCGGTGACGCGGGCTTGGTATCGACAGCCCACTGGGATCGCGGCCCTGCTGGTGGGCGGGATCGCAGTTGTGGCCGGTGTTGGGATCTGGGCCAGTCGCCCCCCTAGGGATCCCACAGCTTCCCCTTCCCCGCAAGAGCAGCTCACCATCCCTGCCTTGACGGGTCAATCGCAGCCTTTGGCCACATCCCTCCAAGAATCTGACCCAACAGCGGGAAGAGAGGCAGCAGGGGCGGATCCCCTTTCCCGTCTGCGAGACATTTTGGCAGAGCAGTGGCAGTCTCCCCCCGATTGGCCAGAGAGCTTGGTCTACCGGGTAACGGTGGATAGGACGGGATCCCCCCTGGCCGCCGAGCCGGAGGATGCGCTGGCCCGGGAGCGTCGCGCCGAAACCCCCTTTGCCAACCTGCCCGATCTGACACCGGATCCCTTGCCGGCAGGCGCCCAACAGTTCCGCGTCAGCCTAGAGCCGGGCAACCAGGTGGAAGTGACTCAGGACAGGTAGGCATCTTGACAGGCCAAGCTGGGGTGGGTCAGCACTATAGTCTACCTAGGGATGTTATCGATAGTCACTTCAGGTTAGGGTGAGACCCGTGGGCCACTGAGAACAGCTCTCTGGCCCCCTGCGTTCAACGTTTTAGGTGTTGGGTGCATTGTCCCAGTTTGAATCGAAATAACCCTACTTTCAGGGCCAGGGGATTAGAGGAAGCAATCTGACCCTGAAGAGTAAGCCAGAAAGAGAGAGGCCGCCGAGTTGGGAGAGCCAGGGCCACACTGGCGACGCCGCCAATGCCGAGGCGCAAAGGCTCTACCGACCGCATCTGAGAGGTTCACCCGGCCTCAGGGGACAAGGGCAATGAGGGTAAAGTGGAAGAGTTTCCTCTATTCGGATCGCTGCCACTCTATGACCGCAACCATCGAAGTGCCTAAGCGAGGCTTACCTGTCACCATCATCACAGGTTTTTTGGGCAGTGGGAAAACCACCCTTCTCAACCACATCCTCAACAACCAGAAAGGGATGCGCACAGCGGTGCTGGTCAACGAGTTCGGCGAGATCAGCATCGATGCGGAACTGATCGTCTCCAGCGAAGAAGACTTGGTGGAGCTGAACAACGGCTGCATCTGCTGCACCATCCGGGACGACATCGCCGAAAGCGTGTTGCGGTTGATGGAACGTTCCGACAAGATCGACTACCTGGTGGTGGAGACTACGGGATTGGCGGATCCCTTGCCGGTGGCCCTCACCTTTTTGGGGCCAGAATTGCGAGATCTGACGCGGCTAGACTCGATTATCACCCTGGTAGATGCCACCAACTTTGCCCCCGATCTGTTCAACAGCAACGTGGCCTACAGCCAAATTGCCTATGGGGATGTGATTCTCCTCAACAAAATCGATTTGGTCGAGGAAGCCGAGATCGAGCGTCTGGAAAAACGCATCCGCGAGATCAAAGAAGATGCCCGCATTTTGCGCACCGTCAACAGCGCAGTTCCCCTGGAGCTAATCTTGGATACCGATTTGTTTCAGGCCAGTTCCTTGCCCCAAGAAGAAGCCCACGTTCACGACAGTCACGACCACCATGACCATGAGCACGATCATGACCACCACCACTCCCATCACAGCCACATCGAGGCCGACGGCTTTAACTCCCTAGCCTTTGAGAGCGATCAGCCCTTCTCTTTGGATGCTTTCCAAAATTTTCTCAACGAGTTGCCCGATGCAGTCTTTCGTGCCAAAGGGGTGTTGTGGTTTGAGGAAAGCCCAGAGCGACATATCTTTCACCTCAGCGGTCGGCGCTATACCCTCAGCAGCGATGATTGGCCTCGCCAGCCCAAAAACCAGTTGGTGCTCATCGGTCAGCGGCTCGATACAGCCCGGTTGCGGGAAAAACTCCAGGCCTGTATTGCCCGTCCGGCCACGCGGGGTCGAGGGTTTGGTCGCTGAATCAGGGATTGGCGGCAGTCCAGGCTCAAAACAGTCGGGCAATGTTCCAGCAGCCTCGATCATGAAGCCCTGAGGTGATGGCCCACTCTCCATGTCCGACATCTTTGTGATGATCCGCAATCAGGCCAACAACGCGCTCACCTCTATCGATGGGATCCCTTTTCTCAGTTTCCTGGAGCGAGAGGGGCAGTTGATTGCAGAAGAAACCATTGAGTTGATCTATGCGGACGCTGGATTTGATGACCTGCCAATTGGAGAATACACTGTGGGGGTACGGCATGAACGGGTGGAACCCCCGAAAGCCACCTGCCCGGTAAGCATTACCTCTGAGGACGAGGTTGTTTTGGTAACATTTGTTTACCTTGAGCCCGAGCGGGTTCTGCTGACTATTCACGTCTCTGTGGAGAAGAGGTTGTAGCTATGACTGTCAAGGTCATCCCATCGCGCTCGATCAAAGCCTTTCGCTATCGGGTGTTTTGTTTGGGACAGGATCTCTGGAATGCCCGGGATCCGATTAGCCGTGCCAACCTTGCTCTGCAACTGGCGGATGCCGCTACGACTTTGGCCCGAATGGAAGTCCAAGCCGCTCAGCCCTTCAGCTCAAGCCCTTCCTATTCCCTGCCGGAAGCTGGCCATAGGTAGCCATCGATCCAGCCGGGAATCGAGGCCAGACGCAAGGGATCCCGCCTACTCCCACTCGATGGTGCCAGGGGGCTTGGAGGTGATGTCGTAAACCACGCGGTTGATGCCGGGCACCTCGTTGACGATGCGGTTGGAAATGGTGGCCAAGAGGTCGTAGGGAACTCGCGCCCAATCGGCGGTCATACCGTCTTCGCTGGTAACCAGCCGCACCACCACCGGGCAGGCATAGGTGCGCTTATCCCCCATCACCCCTACCGACCGCACCTCTGGCAGCAGCACGGCAAAGGCTTGCCAAAGTTTGGGATAGTAGCCGGAGCGGTTGATCTCCTGCCGCACGATCATGTCCGCTTCTCGCAGGGTTTCCAGCCGTTCTTTGGTAACCTCGCCTACAATGCGGATGGCCAGCCCCGGCCCCGGAAAAGGATGGCGGCCCACAATCTCTTCCGGCAGACCCAAAGAGCGGGCCAGTTGCCGCACCTCGTCTTTGAAGAGCTTGCGCAAAGGCTCTACCAGCTTAAAGCGCAGATTTTCGGGCAGGCCGCCGACATTGTGATGGCTTTTGATCTTGACGGCAATGCGTTCTCCAGTAACCGGATCCACATGGGTATTGGCAGACTCGATCACGTCTGGGTAGAGAGTGCCTTGGGCTAAGTACTCAAAAGGACCCAGCCGCTGGGATTCTTCCTCAAACACGCGAATAAACTCTGCCCCAATTCGTTTGCGTTTTTCTTCGGGATCGGTAACCCCCTGCAACTGCCGGAGAAACCGCTCCTGGCCATCCACGTAGTGGACGGGAATGTGAAATTGCTCTTGGAAAAGGCGCAGCAGCCGCTGGGGCTCTTCCTTGCGCATAAACCCTTGGTCGATGAACACGCAGGTGAGCTGGTCGCCGATGGCCTTGTGCAGCAGAAAAGCCAAAGTAGAGCTGTCTACCCCCCCCGAGAGGGCCAACAGCACCTTCTTATTGCCCACACGGGCACGTACCTCTCGAATGGCTTCCTCCAGAAAAGCTGCCGTTGTCCAGGTGGGCTCGCAACCGCAGATGTGATAGACAAAGTTGCGGATGAGAAAGGCGCCAGCCTCTGAGTGGGCCACCTCCGGATGAAATTGCACCCCGTAGAGACGACGCCTTGGATCGGCAATGGCGGCACAGGGGGTGTTGTCGGTAGAGGCCAAGGTGTGAAAGCCCGGCGGCAGTTCGGTAACCGAATCCCCGTGGCTCATCCACATGATGCTGTTTTCCGGCAGGTTGGTGAGCAGGTCGGTGGGATCCAAAATGTGCAGAGCGGCACGGCCATATTCCCCCTTCTGGGCTGCTTCCACCTTGCCCCCCAACTGCTGCACCATGAGTTGCATGCCGTAGCACACCCCCAGAACCGGGATCCCTAGGTTCCAAATCTCGGGGTCACACACCGGAGCGGCTGGCTCATACACCGAGTTGGGGCCCCCGGAGAGGATAATGCCCTGCGGTTGCAGTTGCCGCAGTTGCTCAGCAGTGGTGCGATAGGAAAGGATTTCCGAATAGACGTGGGTTTCGCGGATGCGGCGGGCAATCAGCTCAGAGTACTGGGATCCAAAATCGAGAATGACGATCATCTGGCGCTGCACTTCGAGGGGGGAAAGGCCGGAACTGGGAGGAGATGCAGAAGGGATCACAAAACCTGGCACAGTGCACAATAAAAAAGCCGGTCCAAGAGACTAGCTTGGCTATGGATACGATGGATACGAAAGAAACATTAAGGGCTCTTCCATGGTAACAGGGGTGGAGAGCTTGCACGCGGCTGCCTCCTCTAAAAAGCCTCTGTCAGGCTTGCCGAGAAAACAGCGCTTCTCGGAGGAGTCTCGCCGAAAAACCGCCTGATGAGCCCCTGAAAAAGCTGGCCACCGGCTGGGCATGACTCCCGCCAACAACGCAATACAGAAGCCAGATGACCTAGCAAAGTTAAGACTTATGATCGTGAAGGAGCGCTCCAGGCCGGTGGGGGTATTGGTAGGGATCCGCAGTGCCATTTTTTTATGTCGATTGTTGCCGAGTCCTTTCAAACCTATCTGCGCCGCCGCCGTCGTCTTCTAGCCCGCCGTCTCAAGCGACAGCAGGGCTGGGTCGTGGTTTTGGCTCTGCTGGCTTTGTACTTGCTCAGTTGGGATGCGCTGGGCGAAGATGGGTCACTATCGCACCTGTGGAGGGGACAACCCCTGTGGCTGGTGTTGATCCCGCTGTTGGGGGGAGGGCTGTACAGCTTGGGCGCCGGGGTGATCTGGATGCTGCGCCAGCGCTGGTCTGCCCAGCTGTTGGCCGAGATGATCAGCTTGCCCCATTTGACTTTGGCTGCCCTGATCTGGCTGGGGTTAGCCGTTTGGGGAGAGCACCTTTCGCCTTTCCTGTTGCGACAAAAAAACCAATTGTTGGCGGGCCTGTTGATCGGTTGGCTGTTGGCCCAGGGGTGGAGTTTTTTCCAGACAGGTTGGGTAGTAGAGGCTGGGCAACTGTGGGCCGACTATCTGCAGGAGCTGCGCGGTTCTGTATTACAGCCCTGCTACCAGCGCCTGGAAACCTGTCGTCTTTCGCTCCATCTTTACCACGCCATTTGGCAAGACCTGCAACTGGAAGAACTGGAGGCCCAGCACCTGATTCAACTGTTGTCTGAGTCGTTGCTGCCGCTGACCCTGCCGCTCAAGGTCTATGCTCAGCGGGTTCACCATTGCTGTCAGCAGTTGGCAGCCCTGCTGGCGCAAATGCAGGAGCGGGTAGAACGGCTGGAGCAGGTGCTTTTGAATGTAGAGCTGGAGTTGGCCTCTCATCAGTTGCTTCAGGCTCAGCCGCAGCCGATTAACTTGCTGGCGGAAGATTGGGCCAGCTGTCAGGAGCTGGATTTGCAGGAGTTGGTTTGCTTAAACCAAGAGCTGCTGGGCACCGACCGTTCTTTGCAGGGCTTGACCCAAGAGCTGAAAGGCTGGGCCGACAGAGCCATCCCCGCTGGATTGAAACTGGGATCCCTGGGATGAAGAAGGCTGACGCTTCTTCCTCTGAGCCCCCACAGCTCAAGACGCTGTGGGAAAGCTGGCTGGCGGAGCTGGGTTGGCAGCCTTCTGAACAGCAGCAGCAACAACTGCAACAGCTCTATCCGCTGGTGATGGCCGGAAACCGAACCCAGAACCTGACCCGCATCACCGATCCCATCGACTTTTGGGAGAAACACCTGTGGGATTCGCTGCGGGGCCTACGCCTGCTGGGATCCTGGGAGGCAATCCAAGCTCAGCCCTGGCGGGGGATCGACATCGGCACCGGGGCAGGGTTTCCAGGGATCCCGGCCCAAATTGCCCTGCCTCAGGCCAGCTTTACCTTGCTGGACAGCACCCAACGCAAGATTGCCTTTGTACAGGACACCTTGCAAAGGCTCTCCCTCACCCAAGCGCGGGCAGTGGCTCAGCGGGCCGAAATTTGGGGGCAAGACCCGCAGGAACGGGGCAGCTATGATATTGCTCTGGCCAGGGCTTTGGCCTCGGCGGAGACCTGCGCCGAGTATTGCCTGCCTCTGCTCAAGGTGGGGGGACGCGCCATCCTCTATCGCGGCCATTGGACCGAGGCAGAAGCCCAAACTTTGGAGCAGGCCCTTGAGCTCCTGGGCGGAAAACTGATCCATGTAGAAGCCTTCACCACACCCCGCAGCCGTGGGGTGCGCCACTGCCTACTGCTGGAGAAAGTAGCCCCCACGCCGCCTCCTTATCCCCGCTCTCCCGGCACTCCCAAACGCCAACCGTTGGGCCAAAGCAATCGCCCATGAAGGTTAGGATCCTGAGTTTCCATCTTGCTACAAAAGCTTCTCCCAATTCTCGGACAAAAAGCTGCAAGGATAGCTTTGCAAATGCCATTGGGAAGACTAAGATGTGGTTGGCATGAGGTTCGGATTGAGCGAATGGTTTAACCAGGTGAGCCTCCGAACTGAACGCTAAAGGGTAAGGTTCGGAGTGTGCTACGCCATGACCATTTTTGTGGGTAATTTGTCCTTCAAGGCCAGCGAAGAAGATCTGCGGCTTGTGTTTGCCGAATACGGCACCGTTAAGCAAATTAAGCTGCCGGTGGATCGGGAGACTGGCCGTAAGCGAGGTTTTGCCTTTGTGGAACTGGAAAACGAAGCCGATGAGCAAAAGGCCATCGACGAGCTGGATGGCGCTACTTGGATGGGCCGGGATCTGAGGGTCAACAAGGCGTTGCCTCGGCAGACCAGCGCAGGCGGTCGGGATGGCCGCTCTTCCCGCTTTTGAGTTAACATGCATCTACCCTTTCTCAGATGAGGTTTGAGCCAGGGATCCCAACCCGCGATCCCTGGTTTCTAGCGCGTTCCTGAGAACACTCTGCCCAGAAAGGCCAGGCTAAACCAGGCGGAGGCCACCAGGACGATGGCCGGGCCGGAGGCCACATTGAGGTAGTAGCTGGCGTACATCCCCAGCAGGCTGGCGCTCACCCCAAATAGGGATCCCAACAGCATCACCTGGTGCAATCGAGGCACCACCAGATAGGCGGTTGCCGCTGGCGTGATCAGCATGGCCAACACTAAGAGCACGCCCACTGCCTTCATGCTGGCCACCAACGTCAGGGAGGTGAGCACCATCAGCCCCCACCCCAGCCGCTCGGTAGGCAGGCCGGCTGCTTTGGCCCCCAAGGGATCGAAGCTGTAAAAGGTCAATTCCTTGAAGAAGAGGGCCACTAACCCCAACACCAAAAGGGTGATGCCCACCACTGTCAGCACATCGACAGCATTCACCCCCAGGAGGTTGCCGAAGAGGAAGTGGTTGAGATCGATGCGAGCCCGCCGTTGGATCAAAGTGATCAACAGGATCCCCAAGGCAAAAAAGGCCGAAAAGACGATCCCCATGGCTGCATCCGGCTTGAGGGGGCTGGCGGAGCGGATCCATTGAATTAAGAGGGCGCTGAGGAGACCGGCCACAAAGGCTCCCACAAACAGGTTGAGGCCCAGCATGTAGGCAATGGCCAGGCCCGGCAGCAGCGAATGGCTGATGGCATCCCCCAGGAGGGCCAAGCTTTGCACCAGCAGATAGCTGCCCACCACGGCACAGAGAATGCCGACGGCCACCGCCACCAGCAGAGCCCGTTGCATGAAGGCAAAACTCAAGGGATCCGCCAGGCTGTGCCAGAGCCATTCCATAACGTTGTTGACCTCAAACTCTCCCTAGGCAGCTGAGTCCAGCAGCAGGGCTCGGCCATAGGCCCGCTGCAACACCGCTGGCTGCAACACCTCCCGCGGGGATCCCTGGGCAATTAAGACACGGTTGAGGAGGAGCACTTCGTCGAAGTAGGCCCGGGCCTGCCCCAAATCGTGGTGCACCACCATCACGATGTGGCCGGCATCTGCCAGCTCCCGCAACACCTGGAACAAAATAGCTTCGCTGGGCTGGTCGATCCCGGCAAAGGGTTCGTCAAGGGCGTAGATCTCCGCTTCTTGCGCCAAGGCCCGCGCCAGGAACACCCGCTGCTG
>NZ_JANSHQ010000240.1:0-5498 GCF_047461715.1 Synechococcus sp. R8-2
ATTTGCCACAGCCGGAGTGGCCGATTAAGGAGACAAACTCCCCTCGATGGATTTGCAGATCGATCCCTTTCAGAGCAAGGTATTCCTGCCCTCCGGGCAGAGCAAAAGATTTTTCCACCTGCTCCACACTGACCAATACAGACACAGAAAACCTCCCAACCTATCACCCGTCTAGCCTCAAACCAACCACATACTGACAACACATCCAACACATCATTGGTTGGCTATCTTGTTTTGCAAAACAGACATCAGGCGATCCAAAAGCAATCCCACCGCTCCGATGTAGATGACGGCAACGATGATCTCCGTAACGTAGTTCTGCTGGTAGGCATCCCAGATGAAAAAGCCGATCCCCGGCACACCCGACATCACAATTTCTGCGGCAATAATGGCCAGCCAAGACAGGCCGATGCCGATGCGCAGACCTGTGAACATGTAGGGCAGGGCTGAGGGCAGCAACACCTTAAAAAAGAAGTCCACTTTGGAGAGCTTGAGCACTTTGGAGACGTTGATGTAGTCTTCCGGGATCTGTCTCACCCCCACAGCCGTGTTGATGAGAATGGGCCAAATTGAGGTAATAAAAATAACGAACAGGGCAGCCGGCTCATTGCGTTGCAAAGCAGCCAAAGATATGGGCACCCAAGCCAAGGGAGCTACCATGCGCAAAAATTGGAAAATGGGATCCAAAGCTCGGTTGATCCACACACTGCTTCCCACCAAAATGCCCAGTGTGATGCCCACCAAGGCGGCACTGCAATAGCCGATGGCCACCCTTTGTAAGCTGGCCAAGGTTTGGCGCAGCAGCCCTTGGTCAAGGTCGCTGTTGCGGTACAAAGGATGCAGGATCAGATACCGGCTGCGCTCATCCATCCACACATCCCAGGGCCCCGGCAGCCGAATAAGGTTGGCACTGGCCAAGAGCTGCCAGATGAGCAGGAATCCAACAATACCCACCACAGGGGGGAGAATCTGATCTCGGTACTTCGCCAAATCGAGCTTCGCTGCCGAAGACTTTGGCGGAGAAGAAAGTGTTGTCGTCATAGCTCCTAGAGGAGGATAGGGTTTTACAAGGTTCTCTGGTGTTGCGCTTTTGGAACGCCCCGATCGAGGGGTTCTACACCGTGTTGGAGACAGAGCATGAGCTTGGATCGGCCTTGCCTTTTCTTTGGATGGGCAAACACAGGGATTGCAAACTCAACAAAACTCTCACGACAATCAGAAAACTCAGGATTCCTACGGCTATTGAAAGGATGAGCTTGTCCCAGCGAGGCCGGGCCGGCCTCTTAAAAAGAGGCTTCCTGAAGGGTTCGCGCGGAACGTGAAGTAGAGCCAACATAGCCGATCCTCAACATAGCATTCAAAGTTATTCAAAAAGTGCGAGGCTCATAGCATCCATCAACTTTCCATCGTTTGGGCAGAAAGCTCGGCACAGCTTTTTTCGACCTCGTGGGATCCCACAGGTAGGCAGGATCCCTGTCGCGCGAGAGATTCGAACAAGGAAACGGTAAGCCATGGACTTCCTGCGAAAGAAGGTGAGGAACTTGGCCCAATCAAGCTATTCAGCTAGACCCTTTTGATTTTCAGGCTGTTCAGGTAAGCCTGCGGATCCTGTGGGTCAAACACCACACCGTCAAAGAAACGCTCTGTTCCCCGCGAGGTGTTGTTGGGGATGTTCTTCACCCCCAGTGCCTGGGCGGCCTCACGCCAGAGATCTTCACGGTTCACTTCATCCACCAGACGACGGGCAGTATCCAGATCGGGAAGGAAGCGAGCGTGGAAGCCCCAACGCAGGGATTCCGTCAGGAACCAAAGGTCATGGCTCTTGTAGGGGTAAGAGACGCTGCCCCGGCCATCTTCCCAGTACAAGGGCCCGGCATTGAAATCTTGAACAGCTGGCTTGCCGTCTCCCAATTCGTATTTGCCTTGAAAGGGAGGGGTGAGAACTTCAACCGGCACATTCAGGTAGGCACGCCCTGAGAGAATGCGTGTCAGTTCTTCTCGGTTGGCCGGATCGTCGCACCATTGCTGCGCTTCCATCACCGCCATCAAAGTGGCTTGTGTGGCCCTGGGGTTTTGCTCTACCCAATCGGCGCGAATGGCCAAGTATTCTTCGGGGTGAAAGGGCCAAATCTGTTGGGTAAGGGCCGCCATAAACCCGATCCCATCTGCCACAATTCGGTAGGGCCAGGGATCCCCGGTGCTAAAAGCATCCATGGTGCCATTGCGCATTCCCTGCACCGTTTCGGCAGAGGGAACCGCCAACAGGTCGATGTCTTGATCCGGATCTACCCCCCCAGCAGCAAACCAGTAACGGATCCAAAAATCTTGATTGACGTTGGGGAAGGTATGAGCGGCCTTGAATTTGCGTCCGTTGCTGGCGCTGAAATTTTTGATGTAGTCTGCAGCTCCAGAAACATCTAGCCCCAAACCCTTGCCAGCATGCATTCCGGCAATGGCAATCCCGTTGCCTTGGGTGATCAACTGACACAGAACTGCCATGCGCACCGGCTGATTGTTGGTGATGGCGCCAATGTGGATCATGTGAGGCATCGGCATCTGCCACTGGCCACCGTCGATTCCCCCACCCGCTGAGCCGATGACCACATTGTCACGGGCTGCCGGCCAACTGGCCTGTTTCAACACCTCTACACCGGTCATGCCATGCTTGTCGAAAAAGCCCTTTTCCTTGGCGATGATCAGGGGGGCAGACTCCACAATCGGTATAAAGCCTAACCTGAGATTGGGGGTTTCTGGGCCGCTGGCCTGGGCAACCCAGTAGCCTGTGCTGGCCCGTGCTAAGCTGCCACTCACGAGTCCACCCACGGTGGCCGCACCCGCAGACAGCAAAAAGTTACGACGTGACGTCATGCTCACCTCATCGAAAGGATATGTGAAGGCAAGATGGAAGCTTTCCGGTTCAAGTCGCCTGACCCATGGATTTCCTTCGTGAAATCTCAAGAAATCCTTAAATCTCAGCTTGGTTGATATCCTAAGGGCAAATAAATATAGAAACAATACAATTATTATTTTGGTAAGCATAGACTTCCGTTTATCATTGTTGCGATGGCTTAGGTCTCAATGGCGCTTCCTTCGACGACGGCTTGCTCTGGGCAAAACAACTCAACAGATTGGGGATCCCTGCCCCATGCCGGCTACCACTGGGATGGCTGCACAGAGCGGTTTTTTGAGGGTTGGTATAGCCGGGTAACGTTGCCCGGGGATCCGCCCATTAGCTTTGCCTTCATGTACGCCATCGATCCCAAGCGCGGGGGCATGGCTCAGGTGTTGGGGCCGGAGGAGGAGTTGCATTGGCGCACCTTCCCCAATCCCCGCCGCTTTTGGGCCAGCTCAACCCATCTGGCCTTGGGGCACTCAGGGATCCCAGGCCCCGGCTGTCGCGGCCTTCAGGATCCCTTCACCTTCTTCCAGCGCACCGCCAGCGGCTACCAATACACCGCCCACCTCAATCAGGGGATTTTGCCGGATCCCTTGGGCTCTGAGCCCATTCGCTGGCTCTACCGCATTCAGCCTCGTTTTGCCTATGGGATCCCACCCCGAGCCACCATGGGAGCCTGGTCTTATCTGCCCATCTTTGAGCCGGGCTGGCAGATCCTCATGAGCCATGGCTTGGCCACCGGCTGGGTGGAGTGGAGAGGCAGGCGCTATGCATTTCAGCAGGCTCCCGCCTACGCCGAAAAAAATTGGGGCCAAAGCTTTCCTCGCCGCTGGTTTTGGATCCAGTGCAACGCCTTTCCCCAACATCCCGGCCTTAGCCTCACCTGTGCCGGAGCTGAGCGGCAGGTGCTCACCCGCCCCGAAGAAGTGGCCCTGATCAGCCTGCATGGATGGGGATCCCAGCCCTTTTTGGAATGGCGACCCGGATCCGCTCGGCTGACCTGGCAAGTGGATCCCTGGGGATCCTGGCGAATCTGGGGAGAAAGTGCCCTCTGGTGTATTCGGCTGGAAGGGCACACGGGACGGCCTGGCCAAACTGTATTCACTCCTGGCCCAGAAGGGATGCAGCGCAACTGTCGGGATACCCTGGCAGGACATCTGCACCTACAGCTTTGGCAGCGCAACGGCCAAGTCTGGACGCCGGTGATCAAGGCCACCAGCCCCCAAGCCGGCCTCGAAGTGGGGGGAGAAGTCCGGCAACCTTGGCAAGGGCAATGTTAACGCTGGTGGATATCTACACCCCCGTTGGACTTTCCAAAAAACGCTCTTGTGCTAGAATGCCTAAGCCACATTGATAGATGTCCATCTCTGTCTCTGGATAGTACTGGATAGTATCTGAGTAACTATGGACAGATAGTATGGACAGACAGTCAACCGTGGTTGGCCCGCCCCTTTTGCGCCTGTAGCTCAGTGGACTAGAGCACGTGGCTACGGACCACGGTGTCGGGAGTTCAAATCTCTCCAGGCGCGTTTTGGCCCCAGACAGCTTCCGTCTGGGGTATTTACCGTCCCTTGGTTTCGCCAGAACTTGTGCTAGGATTACCCCTATCAAGTCCGCCTTGATGCAGGCGTAGGGAGCCCGAGGATCATGTTTGAACGCTTTACAGAAAAAGCCATCAAGGTGATCATGCTGGCCCAAGAAGAAGCCAGACGGTTAGGTCACAATTTCGTTGGCACCGAGCAAATTTTGTTGGGGTTAATCGGCGAGGGCACTGGGGTCGCCGCCAAAGTTCTCAAGTCCATGGGAGTGAACTTGAAGGACGCCCGCATTGAAGTCGAGAAAATTATCGGTCGGGGATCCGGTTTTGTGGCCGTCGAGATCCCTTTCACTCCCCGCGCCAAGCGAGTGCTGGAACTCTCTCTAGAAGAGGCCCGCCAGCTCGGCCACAACTACATCGGCACTGAGCACCTGCTCCTGGGCCTGATCCGAGAAGGGGAGGGAGTAGCGGCCCGCGTCTTGGAAAACCTGGGGGTGGATCTCTCCAAGGTGCGCACCCAGGTGATCCGCATGTTGGGCGAGACTGCCGAAGTGACGGCAGGGGGGGGATCCTCCAGTCGCACCAAAACGCCCACCCTGGACGAATTCGGCTCCAACCTCACCCAACTGGCCCAGGAGGGCAAGCTGGATCCGGTGGTCGGTCGGACGCGGGAGATCGAGCGGGTGATCCAGATCCTGGGCCGCCGCACCAAGAACAACCCCGTCCTCATTGGCGAGCCGGGGGTAGGCAAAACCGCCATCGCCGAGGGTTTGGCCCAGCGCATCGTGCAGGGGGATGTGCCCGATATTTTGGCCGACAAGCGGGTGATCAGCCTGGATATTGGCTTGCTGGTGGCCGGCACCAAGTACCGCGGCGAGTTTGAAGAGCGCCTCAAGAAAATCATGGATGAGATCCGCAATGCCGGCAACATCATCCTGGTCATCGACGAGGTGCATACCCTGATCGGGGCCGGGGCTGCGGAAGGGGCGATTGATGCCGCCAACATCCTCAAGCCTGCCTTGGCCCGTGGCGAGTTGCAGTGCATCGGCGCCACCACCCTGGATG
>NZ_JANSHQ010000241.1:0-3029 GCF_047461715.1 Synechococcus sp. R8-2
GGCTGGATGCTCTCCGGTTTGGCCATGCAACCCATCCGGCAGTCTTATCAGCAGCTCAAGCAATTTACCGCCGACGCCTCTCACGAGCTGCGCAGCCCCTTGGCCAGCATTCAAACCGCGGTACAGGTGGCTTTGGCGGATTCCCAATTGGATGCCGACACCCGGCAGCGCTGGCAGATGGTGGAGCGGTTGTGTTTACGGCTGGGTCGTCTGGTGGATGACCTGCTGTTTCTGGCCCGCCACGACAGCGGTATGGTGCCTTTCCAACCCCGTTGCTGTGCGCTGGATGCTCTGCTGCTGCAGGTGGTGGAAGAGCTGCAGGGCTTGGCCAACCAAAAACAGATCCGCTTGCAGCTGGATATTGCTGCCCCTGAGAGCGGGACGGAACCTTCTCCCGCCCAGGTGGATCCCTTCGGCTTTTGGGGAGATGAAGATCAATTGGCCCGCCTGTTTACCAACTTGATCGAAAATGCCCTTCTCCACACTCCCCCCCAAGGAGAGGTGCAGGTGAGGCTGGAGCAGCGGCTGCGCTCTGGATCCCCAGAGCTGGTGGTACGGGTACAAGATACCGGGCCAGGGATCCCGCCTCAGGCTCTGCCCCATGTGTTCGATCGCTTTTATCGAGCAGATCCGGCTCGCAGCGGGGATCCCGGTCGCCTCTCGGGGTCAGGTTTGGGGCTGGCGATCGTCAAAAGCATTGCCCAACAGCATCAAGGTCAGGTGCAGGTGGAGAGCGAGCTGGGCCAGGGATCCAGCTTTGAGGTCATTTTGCCGCAGCGACAGTTGGAAATCTGTACCCCAGAGAGGGTCTGAAAGTGCTCTGGAAAACAGACAGCCCTCGGTCAATATGCTAGCTTTAAGCCAAGATTGACTGAGTCTTTATTCAGAACTGTATTAAGAACCGTATTGGCCCAGTTGAACTGGATTTTTGGGTACATTTTTGGGTACTAGAGATCTTTCCTTTCCAGATTTAAGAACTTCTCTTTTTCCCGGATAAAACGGCAGAGATGGGATCAGCTCCCAGGCTCTTGCCCTTCTCAGCCGGCTGCTGAGCTGTTGATTGGGTGATGAGTGAGTGCAGTCCGCCCGCGCAGCCCCACAATTTTCCATTGAATCCTGTGCCAGGAAAACGTTATGTATCGCTTCCAGGTTCGTGCCATCACCCAGCCGGGCGAGAGAATTGCCTTGGTGGGATCCAGCACAAAATTGGGCTCCTGGGATCCCTGCCATTGCATTTGGCTGCAGACGGATCCCGCTCATTATCCGCTGTGGTGGGTAGAGTTGCCGTTGAGCCCGGCAGATGGCGCGCCCGGCCCGCTGTTACCCTACAGTGGATGTTTAAAAGAAACTCCTCGAGTGGAGTACCGATATCTGCGCGTGCAAGCCGGTGGGCAAGTGATTTGGGAATCCACCGCTGTCAATCGCTGGGTGCCCCTTGAACCAGAACCTTTGCCGGCAGTTTTGATTGTCGAGGATGGGGAGTTTGGCCAGATCCCTGCCTATCCTTACGGCTATTTTGCCGATCCCATTCCTGAGGTCGAACCGGAAAATCCGCAAGGGCTAAAAGTCGTCATTTTGGGCAGCTCCGTTGCCCTGGGGTGCAGCGCTTGGCTGTTGCGAGGTTGGGCTTGGCTGTTGCAGAAAGCTCTGCAAGAACGCTATGGCCATCAAGTGCGAAATCTCTCCCAATTGGGGGCCAATGTCAGCCGAACTCTGTTGCGGTTTGAGCAGGCGGTGATCCCTGAACGTCCTGATGTCGTTATTGTTGCCCTGTCCTTGGGAAATGAAGGCTTGGTATCGGCCTTGCCCCAGCATCGCCGCGCCCTGCAGAGGCGGTTTGAAAACGGCCTGCAGCGGCTAATTCAGCGAATTCAAGACATTGGAGCCTTGCCAGTTCTGGGAGGGGTTTATCCCCATGCAAACTACGGCCCAGAACAGCATCTTCTTTTGCAAGAAACTCAGCAGAGAATGCTCGACTGGGGATGCCCTGTGTTCAATTGGCTGCCTCATTTGGAAGATGGACAGGGCCGCTGGAAACCAGACCTTGCTTTTGACCCAGCTCACCCCAATTCCAAGGGTCATCAGGTCATGTTTGAGGCCATCGATCTCTCTCTTCTGGATCCCAGCCAAGTTAGCTCGGCTCGTGGCAAGCTCCCTCAACCCATTGGGGAGCAGGTCATTTTTGAAGAGGAGCATGGTTTTTGGGTGACTGCAGAAACAGGCAAAAACCAATTTCGCATCGTGAATATAACTCCCTACCCTTACACCATCACGCCCACTTGGCAACCTTTGCAAGCCGCTTTCCAAAAAGCAGGTCTACAGCCGGGTCTGTATATTGGCAAAAGCGATGAAAGGCTAGGGGATGCTACCTTATATTCCCTTTCCGTACAAGAAGATGGTTCGGTGCAAACCATCCTCTCCGTTCCTGCAGATGCCGATCTGGTCTTCTCCCCAATAGCTCAGTTCTTTTCCTCGGAATCAGTAGAAACAATCTTCGAGGATGGATCGTTGATCCTTCTCAAGCTCAGTGGATCCTCAGAAGGCTCTTCTGATCCCATACCTCGCCTGTGCGTGATCAACCAGAGCAATCACGAGTACAACATCCACCCCATGTGGAAGGAAGTGCGGGCCGCTCTCAAAGCCATGCCGATGGGTGTTTACGAAGATCCGAGCCACCGGGAAGCTCTCTTCCGAACCCTGATGATCGGGGAAGGCGGCCTCGAAAGCCGGGTAAAGGCTGCTCCTGGATCGGTCATGCTGCTGGAATACACCTGTAAATTATCCGATATTCATCGTGTTGCCATTGTGCCGTTAGGGGATCGCTGCGCGGTGCGAATGCTGCTCTACAAGTTGGAATATGACGGGCCTGCCTTTCCTTTTGATTTGACACGCACCAGCAATTTGGCTGATGTGGCCGATATGATCCACAACGAGTTTCAGGGCATGTGGGATCCGCAATATTTGCACTACAGTCCTGAAGATCGGCGAATTTACCACAGCAAGTGGACGGGCCTCTCCTTTGGCCATGA
>NZ_JANSHQ010000242.1:0-13510 GCF_047461715.1 Synechococcus sp. R8-2
TCGCGTAAGCGTTGCTTAGCGACATGGGGTGCCGCAGGCACAGCGCTTTGGGCAGCAGAGCTTCTGGGCGAGACGGGATCCTTTTGGGCCGAATGCTGAACCTGATCTGTCATTGCCTTTCCCTCCAAACGGCCTGAGCACACCCTTGAGCCAGGCTATCCTTCGGACTCAATCCTGGCTAGGGCGTCGCCGGACTCTCAAGGCCGATTTCCCCCCTAACTTGGGATCAACTCTCCTGGGCTGGGGATCCCGTTGTTCTCGACCGTCCGCTGTCCGATCCAAGTGCCGATGGGTTCTCCCTGCACCACTCGATAAATATTGCCAGGGGTAGTCAGGTCAAAGACCACGATGGGCAATTGATTTTCCTTGCAGAGGGCGATGGCGGTGCTGTCCATAACCCGCAGATCGCGGTTCAGCACATCCTGATAGCTGAGGACATCGTAGCGGCGGGCCTGAGGGTGAGTCTTGGGATCCGCATCGTAAACTCCGTCCACCTTGGTGGCTTTGAAAATCACCTCGGCATCGATCTCCGCCGCCCGCAAGGCCGCAGTGGTATCGGTGGTGAAGAAGGGGTTGCCAGATCCTGCCCCAAAAATCACCACCCGCCCCTTTTCCAGGTGACGAATGGCGCGGCGACGAATATAGGGCTCCGCCACCTCCTGCATGGCGATGGCCGTCTGCACCCGGGTGGGGATCCCGGCTCGCTCAATGGCATCCTGCAGGGTTAAGGCGTTGATGACGGTGGCCAGCATCCCTACGTAGTCGGCAGAAGCCTGATCCATCCCTTGGGCAGCCGCCTCTTTGCGCCCGCGCCAGATGTTACCCCCTCCCACCACAATCGCCACCTGCACACCGGCCCGTACCACCGAGGCCACTTCGCCGGCAATGGACTTCAAGACCTCGGGGTCGATCCCGTAGGGGCGCTCCCCCATCAGGGCTTCACCACTCAACTTCAGTAGAATCCGTCGATATTTCATGCTTATCCGCTCCGGCCCACCCCTGCATACGATAGCAGGTTTGTTGAACTAGCTCCGCTCACAGGATTGACCGACAGAGCATCTCGACAAAAACAACCTTACTGCTGTTCTTCGCCAGCGCTGGCCTCGTTGTCGCGGGGGGCAGAACGGAAGCGGCGGCCATTGCGAGCACGACTTTTTTGGAACTGTTTGGCATATTCGCGGTTGCGCTCGGCTTTTTCCCGCTTCAGATTGCGTTTTTTGGCCATGCTGGTTTTCCTGACCGGTTGTCCGGACTCAAGTGAAGGTCCTCAGTTTGAAGTGTCAAAGTGAGGCGCTCTTAATCCTATCACGCTTTGCCGAGGCCATCCTGAAGCCCTCTGCTCAGCCGGCTATGGGCAGGGATCCCCACAACAAGACTAGGCCCATCACAACAAACCCCACGCCTGCCAGGGTTTTGATCCAGCGAGGTGGGATCAGGCGGGCCACCCAAGCTCCTGCCCACACCCCAATTAGGCTGGTGCTGATCAAAGCAGCAGCAGCGCCCAAAAAGATTACCCCAGCGTTTTGCGAGCGGGCACTGAGGAGCAGGGTCGCCAATTGGGTTTTATCGCCCATTTCGGCCAGCAGAATCGAGCCAAAGCTCACCAGCGCAGCCCGTCCGGCCATTTGCCGCAGCAAAAAAGATGGAGTTTGGCTGTCGTTGTCTTGGATCAACACGTTCTTCTCCGCCCTATCTTGCTGGGTTGGCACCGGTTTCTCAGGGGGGCTAGCCTTCTGGGAGATTATCCCCTCGCCACTCCTGCCACAATACATAGCCCCCGATCACCAGGAACCCTGCACCCGCCAACCATTGTAGCCAGCCCGGGGGAATGACTTGGCCCAGACCTTCTCCCAGCACCACGCTGAAAAAACTGGCGGTCACCAAGGCACCGGCGGAACCGAAAAAGATCGCCCAAGGAGATTGGGATTGGGCACTCATGAGCAAGGTTGCCAACTGGGTTTTGTCGCCCATTTCCGCCACAAACACGGTTAAAAAAGTAACAAACCAGAGTTGCAGTGGGGATCCCTCAGGAAGATTGCTGTCGGAAGAGGGGGGGGTAGTGAGGGGCAGTGCCGTCGGAGGCCCAGTACTGGGGGCGGGAGACAAAGCCAAACTCTCCCCGGCAGGCTTGAAATCCACAGCGGATCCATCCCCGTAAAGATAGTGCTGCCCAACGGCCAAGAAGCCAAAACAGAGAGCTGAGGACAAAACAATCAACCCCAAGCCCAGGGCCATTTGCCCCTGCCAAGAACGCGGCGCAGCCATGGCGTCAGATCCTAACCACCGACATGCAGCTTATCCTGTTTTCAGCCGCTTCTGGAGAAGGCAAGAGCGCTAGAGTAAAAGAATCAGGGGCGTTGGCCGAGCGGTTTAGGCAGCAAACTCATAATTTGCCTTACACAGGTTCGATCCCTGTACGCCCCATCGGGAATTGCTGGACGAGGTTTCTGGGTTGAGGGCTGTTGACAGCGGGCCAAGTCGATCTCAATTCCCAAACTGGGAGGGCGGACATAGGACTGCGTTCCGCTAACGCGACCGAGGTCACTCTGGGCTGAGAGAGAACCGGTTGGGCACAGTTTCAAAGACGGGGGTTCAGCTCCGTGCGGGATCCCGTATCCCCAGAGCGAGGGATCCAACGCTCAGGCAAGGTGGCAGGGGATCCCCATTGGGACTGGAGCTGGCTGAGGAATTGTCCCTGCTGGGTGCGAAAGCCGACCAGATCGGATCCGCCATTCATCAGGGCAAACCAGATGTCCCCCTGCGCGGTTGGCAATACACCCGCCAAGGTGCTGACGCTCCTCAGGGTGCCCGACTTGGCAATTAGGATCCCTGGCAACAGACGCCGCTCCAACACTCCCACATCCTGGCCGACGACGGCAAAAGCATCCGCCAGAGAGAGCCCCTGCTCCTCCAGAAGAGATTGGATGGCTTGAAGCATAGCTACATTGGCCCGCGGCGAAATGCGGTTTTCCACCCCCAACCCGGAGCCGTTGATCAATTGCAGCTCTTCTGCCGGGATCCCGGCGATGGCCCGGGCGATTTGGGCCACTTGGTCTGCTCCCCCCACCGCATCGGCCAACATCTCGGCCATGGAGTTGTTGCTGTAGAGGTTCATCAGCTTGACCAGGTGAATGAGGGGGGGCGATTCATGTCTGAGCAAAACCTGAGCGCCGGGCGGGATCTGCTGGGCAACCCGCACCGAGCCCAAAATCTCCACCTGCGGTCTGGGTGTGCCGGGGGGTAAGGTTTGAAATTGGGCCTCCGCCTCTGGCGGCCAACGCCGCGCATCCAGCCCCTGCCGCAACAGGGATCCCGATTGCGCCACATCCCGGGAAAAGTTCATGTAAAAGCGGCCCACCACCACCAGATCCCCGCGCACCTGGCGGATCCCATAGGCATTGAGCAGGTTGCCGACGGAGAAGGCTTCCTCCCAGACGAACAAGGGATCCTCCCCCCCCAGAACCCGGAGATCCCCCTGTAGAACTCCCTCAGCAGTTAAGGGGCCAGTGGCCAGCCAGGTGGTAACAAAGCGGTGCTGCGGGCCAAAGTGCTGCAAAGCGGCCAGGGTCGTTGCCACCTTGGTCAAAGAAGCAGCCGGCAAGGGTGTGGATCCCTGATGCTGTCCCAAAACAAGGATTCTGTCTTGCTGTCGGGAACGGGCCTCCATCTGCAGCCAAACCCCCTGAGCCGCGGGCGAAAACCCCCGACCGGCCAACTGAGCCAGATAGGTTTCCACCTGAGGTTGCAGGGATCCCTGCTCCGTCGCCTGAGAAGTGGGAGACAAACTCAGCAACAGAGTGGCCGCCGAGAGCAGCCCAACCCAGCTCGAAACCAGCCGCCTACCGGGCCAGCCCCACAGATGTCGTTCGTGCCGTGGCGTCAGCGTTGCGGAGCAACAGTGTTGTGTAGCACCATGGGGTGCCGCAGGCATAGCACTTTTCACGGAAAACACCCTCTAAACATCCCGGCAACCGAGGGGGCATCAGCTCGTCAATTCCCAGCCACCCTCTTCCACGGGCTCTACATCGATGGTGCCGGGGGGTGTTTGCCGATAAAAACGTCCGTCTGCAACAAACAGCGGCTCTCCACAATTGGGGCAAAAGAAATGGCTGCCCTCAATGGCTTGCGATTCTGACCCACACACCGGGCAGCGATCGGTGGTAATCCAGCGGCGCGCCCACCAGCGAAAGGCCAGGAGCACCAACACCGGCAAGGACAGCAAAAGCAGCAACAGGGCCACCAATCCAGTGACCAGCCACCCCAGCCCGATACTGGTCAGCAAAGCTGCCAACGCCAGGGATCCCAGCCAGAACCCCCAGCCACCCAGAGAAATGGAATAGGTTTTGGGCTGCTCAAACCGCATTTTCGTTTTCCTTCCCCGATCACTACGCTTGCCAACGCTGTCAGGATGCCGCGGGCCTTTTCTTGAGTATGTTAGCCTAGGCGCGCCCGAACACCAGAAACAGTCCGCCACATGGCTCTGCTCTGTAGGCTAGCTCATCCCGGATGGATGAGGGATTGGGTTTCCCGCACCCTTCCCGAGGCTCTCCCGGCAGCCCATGCGCCTCAGTTGCGTCCCTGTTCTATTGGGCCTGAACTGAGCCTGAACGATGTCTTCAGCAACCAAGTCGGGTGGTGTCGTCATAAATGAAGTTATTATCAATTACAGAACTTATTGACTGTTACGGCGACGTTGCCCAACAGCGGAGGGGCGGCATCATGGTCTACACCGAAGAGGCGTTCAAGGCAGAGCTCAATGCCAAAGGCTGGCGAGCCACTCGGCAGCGGGAGATCATCCTGCAAACGTTTCAAAACTTGCCTGAGGGCACGCATCTGAGCGCGGAGGAGTTGCACAAAAAGTTGCGGGAAGAAGGCCACAACATTAGCCTTTCCACCATTTACCGCACCGTCAAGCTGATGTCCCGCATGGGCATTTTGCGAGAACTGGAACTGACCGAAGGGCACAAACATTACGAGATCAACCAGCCGGCCCCCCACCACCACCACCATCTGGTGTGCGTCAAGACCAACAAGGTGATCGAGTTCAAAAACAACGCCATTCTTAACATCACCCAGAAGGTGGCAGAAAAGTACGGTTTCAAAGTGTTGGATTGCCAGCTCACCATTATTGGTATCAGCCCAGAAGGGCAGCGCTCGATTTTGTAGCCAAAAATTCCCAAAGCTCAGGTTCTCATGCTTTCCCAGCAGGGGAACTGTACTGGGCTGGTAGGAGGATGGGGATCCCGTCAACGGGAGGAAATGCCAGAATAGCTCCCGTGAGGCCAATCGGCAGTCGGCAACCGAGGCAACAGTTGAATGGTTGATGAATAGTTGATCTTCTTCACCCCACTAGATCCGGGAGAGGGCCATGAACGAACAGGAAGTGGTGCAGTGGCTGGAGCAGGCGCTGGCCAATCCCCACCTTAGATTACAGGCCAAAGCCCAACCGCTCCGGGACAGCCCCAAGGCTTATGCCCTTGTCATTATGATCAACCGCCCTGCCGGCCTTGCTCTCAACTATGAGGAGTTGACGGCCTGGTTCCAGAAGGCGATTCCCACTCGCTACCCCCAAGTCAAACGGTTGGCCCTCTACAGCCGCCCCATGGGCCAGCAGGCTGCCGACTGGAAAACTCAGGTGAGGCTGGATCCGGAGCCGACAACGACCAGATGGGATCCCGGGATGGAGTTCTCAGAGAGTCTGGATCTAAGCCGCCACTGCTTTGTCAGCAATCGCCAGTTGCTTACCGCCGACCTTCCTCAGCCGCCTGGTTTGCTCCGCCAGGCGGTTTTGGGTTTTCACAGCCTCACTTCTGGGCAAAAACAGGAGGTTCTGCCCCTCTTGCCCACCTTGTTTCGCAATCCCAGCACCGTCTCGACGGTGATGCTGTCGGTGGAAGCGGCCTTGTGGCTGGAGCCTCTGAAAAGCCTGAATCCTCACGAGCTGCGTCTATTGAGCGTTTGGCTGAGCCGCTATTGCTTCAACCCCAGCCGCACCCTAGCGGAATTGGATCCCGCCACCTCAGGTCTCAAAATTGGGCAAACCAAGCGCAGCTACCGCGCGCCTCAGGTGGGGGTCTCGCTGATTTTGGCCAGCTTTGCCGGCAACCTGACGGCGGCCTCAGGTGTGACCCTGAGCCTGCTGTTCGGTATGGTGTTTGTGCTTTTCCTGACCGTCTTGGGCAGCTTAGAGGGGGGATTCTCTCTGGGCTCTTTCATCTTCGCCATTCTGCTCACCCTCGCCTTCAACGCTTTGATTTTCTTCTTGTCTCCCTGGCTGATGGACTGGATCCAGCACAGCCTCTATGGCACCGAGTGGGTGAGCTTGGCGGAAATCGGGCGTCGCAGCCCAGAGAGTGCGGAGGTCATTGAACGGGTCTGCCGCCAGTACAAGCTGAAGCAGCCGAAGCTGGGGCTGATCCGCGACCAAAACCCCACTGCTTTTACCTACGGCAGCCTGCCGGATACGGCCCGCATCGTCGTCAGCGAAGGGTTGTTCACCTACTTGGAAGATGAAGAGGTGGCTACGGTCTATGCCCACGAGCTGGGGCATGTGATCCACTGGGATTTCGCCGTCATGACCCTGGCTTCCACGCTGGTGCAGATTCTCTACCTTCTCTACGTCTACATGCGCAATGCGCGCGGCGACGACAAAGTGGACAGAAGCCTCCGCTTCCTGGCCTTGGTCGCCTACTTTTTCTATGTGGCCGGCTCCTACTTGTTGCTGTATCTGTCGCGGGTGCGGGAGTACTTTGCCGACCACTTTGCCGCCGAAACCACCGGCAACCCCAATGGGCTCTCGCGGGCTTTGGTGAAAATTGCCTACGGCATTGTGCAAGAGGGAGAGCGGGAGCGGGATGAGGAAACCCGACAGCGCAGTGCTCGCCTGCTGGAAGGAACGCGGGCTTTGGGGATCTACGATGCCAAGGCGGCGGTGATGGCAGGGACGGCCTACCGGGTGGCGGCGGATCCCGGCCAGGTGGGCAGGGTATTTTTGTGGGATCTGTTTAACCCTTGGGCCTGGTGGATGGAGCTGAACTCCACCCATCCCCTCACGGGCAAACGGGTACGGGCGCTGAGCACCTATGCGGAGCAACTGGATCTGCCGGTGGAGTTCGATATGGCCAGCGTGGTTGCCCAGGGCAAGCAGCTCAACCGGCAACAGCTCTACGGGAACTTTCTGCTGGATATACTGCTGTTGAACGCCGAGTGGCTGGGGGCAATCGCGGGGGCACTGCTCGGGATCCCGGCCTTGCAGGTGGGCTTCTATGAAATGTTTGCCGGGCTGACCCTGATGGGGGTGGGCTTGGGCCTGCTGCTGAAGATGACAGTGATGTACCCCAGCTTAGAAAACCCGCCGGCGTTGACCGTGTTGAAGGCCATGAGCAATCCCTACGCCAGCCCCTTGCGCGGGTTGCCGATGCAGTTGGAGGGGCGGGTGATCGGGCGAGGGGATCCGGGCTATCGCTTTGGCTCCGATCTCAAGTTCCAGGATGAGACAGGGATGATCTTCCTGCGCTATGCTTCCCGCTTTGGGCTGCTGGGCAACTTCCTGTTTGGAGCGCGCCAGGCAGGGGGGGTAATCGGCCAAGAGGGATCCGCGGTGGGGTGGTTCCGACGGGGGGTGGCCCCTTACCTGGATCTGGCCCGCTTTCAAAGCCGCCATGGCCAGCTCATCACCAGCTACCATCCCTTCTGGCAGGCTATGTGGGCTGTGCTGTTGTTAGTGGTTGCCCTGCTGGTGATGCTGTTCTAGAGGATCGCGATCCTCAGCAGCGAAGAGCTCGCCTAGGCCATTTGAGATTGGCTACTTTTGCCCACCGTTAACCCGGGCGTAGTCGTCGCTGAAGCGGACAATGTCGTCTTCGCCCAAGTACTGGCCGTTTTGCACCTCGATAATCACCAGAGGGATGACGCCAGGGTTCTCCAGGCGATGCTTGGTGCAAGGGGGCACGTAGGTGGATTGGTTGGCCGTGATGAGCTTTTCTTCATCTCCGCAGGTGACCTTGGCGGTGCCGGCAACGACGATCCAGTGTTCGCTGCGATGGTAGTGCAACTGCAGGCTGAGGCGATGCTTGGGCAGCACCACGATCCGCTTGATTTTGTAGCCAGGGCCCTCTTCCAGCACTGTAAAGCTGCCCCAAGGCCGACTTTCAGCATTGCTCTCGATCAGCTTGTTGAGGGTTTCGGCAGAGAGGGAAGGCGAAGGTTTTTCCGGTGAGGCCAGATTGGCATTGGGGGTTTCCAGCATGGGATGCTCTCCTTGGGAGGCCTACCTGTAGCTTATCTCAACAACCAACTCGAAGTCTGTTTGTTTATCTTTAGAACCACCAACAGATCGGCTTCAGCTCCTGGGGATCCCCAGCCGGTTCAGGTTTGGTGGGGTAGTGGTTAAAATCCTGTGGAATCATGAAAAAGATTTCTGCTCTGCAAAAAGGCCACTTCCCCATGCGTTCTTCCTCTTCTGTCCCTTCTTACCCGGTTCACATCCATGACCGCCAACGGGACACTCACTATCTAATCCAGGTGCCGGCGGATCAATACATTTTGGCCAGCGCCGAGGCCCAAGGGATCCAACTGCCCTTTGCCTGTCGCAACGGCGCCTGTACCACCTGTGCGGTGCGGGTACGGCGGGGATCCCTGTATCAGCCGGAGGCAATGGGCATCTCGCGGGAGCTGAAGGAGCAGGGGTATGGGCTGCTGTGCGTGGGCTATGCCCGCTCGGAGCTGTGGGTAGAAACCCAAGATGAAGATGAGGTGTACGAGCTGCAATTTGGGCGCTACTTCGGCCAGGGGCAGGTCAGGCCAGGGATCCCCATCGAGGATGAGTGATGTCTTCTTCGGCACCGGTTTCGTCTCAACAACTGTCGCCGGATCCCTTGCCCTCTCAGCCGCGGGGCTGGCTGCTGGCGGCAGCGGCGCTGATCCCGGTGAATCTGGCCCCCAGCTTACTCTTGGCTTTGGTGGGGACGATCCAGGGTTATACCCGCTGCGGTGGCCGGATCCTGCGGGATCCTCTATTTGGACTGGCGGCTCTCCTGAGCCTGGCTGCGGTGGGAGTGGCCCTTTGGGGGGAGGATTGGCGACTGAGCCTGCCGGGGATGTTCAACTACTGGCCTTTTTTATTGATGCTGCCGGCCTTTGCCGATGCGCTGGCCTCTCGCGGTAGCGGGACGGAGTTCCATCCTGTAGGCCGTCGGCGTTTGGCCCAGATGTTGGTGTTGGGCAGCGGGCTGATGCTGCTTTTGGGTTGGGGAGAAGTGCTGTGGGGATGGCAGGGGCACTTCTTCTGGGGGCCGGTTTGGATTACGGGGGTTGCCGGGGGAGAGCGACCGGCGGCAGCTTTTACTTCCCCCAATATCCTGGCCATCTACCTGGTGATCCACCTGTGCTTGGCAGCAGGGCTGTGGCTGGATCAGGCCGACAAAGACTGGCCGAGGGTGGTAGGGCTGGGAGCTGTGTTGGGGCTGGGATCCCTCTTGTTGCTGCTGACGGCCTCTCGCAACGGCTGGGGAGCGGGGGGGCTGGCGCTGGTGATAGGGCTGGCCCTACGGCGCTGTTGGTGGGGGATCGGGATCTTGGCCGGTCTGGGATTGGCCGGTTTGGCCGCTGCTTGGGATTGGCCGGGCTGGCGGGCCGTAGTGCCCCGATTGATTTGGAGCCGTCTGGCAGACACCTTCGATCCTCAAGCGCTCTACTTTAGTTCCACCGCCAACCGGCTGGATGCTTGGCAATTCGCCCTGCAGATGGCGCGAGAGCGGCCTTTGACGGGCTGGGGCTGGCAGAGCTTTGCCGCCCTTTATAATGCTCAGGAGCCGCCGGAGCTGCTGGGCCATTGCCACAATTTGTACCTGCACCTGGCGGCTGAGGGTGGGATCCCGCTGTTGCTGGGCCATCTGATCCTGTGGGGCTGGATTTTGGCGCGGGGATGGCAAGCTTGGCGGCGCTCGCAAGAAAGCGTCCTGTTGGGGATGCTGCTGGCCTTGACGGCATTTTTTGCCTCAGGGCTTTTGGACGTGGTGATGTTAGATGGCCGCATTCACCTGCTGGTAACCTTACTGTTGGGGGCAGTTTGGGGAGCCAGCCTTGAGCGGCAAAGGGACTCCATCTCCGGCAAAGAGCAAGCCCAGAGAGGTTACCGTTGAGTGCTGCAATGGGATATCCCTTAGCTGGCAGTGAGCCCGGAGTCCATCAGTTGCTCACCGATTTTTGCGACGCGGAAGCAAGCTACAGCCAAGGGGCAGTTTACCTGTAGAGGGTCTTTGCGGTGAACCTGTACCGAGATGTGCTGTGGCCTCTGCTTTTTTCTGGGCTGAGAGCTGACCCGGAAGCGGTCAAGATGGGCCTGCTGCGCGCCTTGCATTGGATCGATGCCACCCAGGCCACCGGGATCCTATCGGCTCTGGAGCGACTGTTTTGCTACCGGGATCCCCGGCTAGCGGTGTCGCTGTGGGGCCTTACCTTTCCCAATCCCCTTGGATTGGCTGCGGGCTTCGACAAAGATGGCCTGGCTCTGGGCGTCTGGCCCAGCCTAGGATTTGGTTTTGTAGAGGTGGGCACCGTCACTCCTCAGCCCCAACCGGGCAACCCCAAACCTCGCCTGTTTCAACTGCCCCAAGATCGCGCCGCCCTCAACCGCATGGGCTTTAACAACCAAGGGGCGGCGGCTCTGGCGGAACGGTTGCGCCGGCTACAGCAACGTCCCATCCCCATCGGAATTAACCTGGGCAAAGCCAAAATCACCCCTCTGGAAGAAGCGGCTGCCGATTACCTGGCCAGCTTCCAGCTGCTCCAGGAGCTGGGGGACTACTTTGTGGTCAACGTCAGCTCCCCCAACACGCCGGGGCTGCGATCCCTGCAGGCTGCTGAGCAACTGGAGCCCATCCTATCTGCCTTACAGCGGGAAAATCAGAAGCGAAAACCCCTCCTGGTGAAGATCGCCCCCGATCTGGACTGGCCCGACATCGACAGCATCCTGGAGCTGGCCCAAGACCATCAACTGGCCGGGATTGTGGCCACCAACACCACCCTCCGCCGCGATAACCTGAAGACCCGTTTCCTACCTGGCCACGGGATCCCCTTCGCACCAGCGGAGTCTAGGCCAATCCTTGCAGAAGCCGGCGGGATCAGCGGTGCCCCCTTGCGGGAGCGTTCCACCCAAGTCATCCGCTACATCCACCGCTCCACCCAAGGAAAATTGCCCATCATCGGAGTGGGGGGCATCTTCACCTTGGCCGACGCCTTGGAGAAACTGGAAGCGGGAGCCAGCCTGCTGCAGGTCTACACCGGCTGGGTTTACGAAGGGCCGGGTATGGTGCCGCAATTGCTCCGAGGCCTAGCCCGCTCTTCTCCCCCCAGCCCTGATGTTACACTTCCCCCAGAGAATACCCCTGTGGGTCAGATCCAGGCGTAAGATCGTTAGGGATCCCTGAGGAAGCTTGCCGGTGAACCTGCTGCAACACCTTTTCAAAACCCCCCATCCGGTTATCGGGGTGGTTCACTTGTTGCCGCTGCCTACCTCGCCCCGCTGGGGGGGGGACTTGGAATGGGTGATCGCTCAGGCAGAACAGGCGGCTACCGCCCTGGCTGCAGGGGGAGTAGACGGGATCCTCGTCGAGAACTTTTACGATGCCCCCTTTGCCAAGGATCGGGTGGACGCAGCGGTGGTCAGCGCCATGACCGTCATCGTCCAGCGGCTGAAAACCCTGGTCTCGCTGCCGGTTGGGATCAATGTCTTGCGCAACGATGGCTGCAGTGCTCTGGCAATTGCCGCCTGCGTGGGGGCGCAGTTCATCCGGGTGAATGTGCTCTGCGGGGCGATGGTGACCGACCAAGGCATTATCGAGGGGAATGCCTACCGCCTGCTGCGCTATCGCCGGGAGCTGGGGGCTAACATCAAGATTTTCGCCGATGTGCTGGTGAAACACGCCCAACCCCTAGGTCCCATCAGCCTGGATGCGGCCATCACCGACACGGTGGAACGTGGCCTGGCCGATGCCATCATCCTTTCCGGCTGGGCCACCGGCAAGCCACCCCTTCTGGAGGAGCTGGAGCTGGCCCGCAAAGTTGCTCCTCAGGTACCGCTCTTCATCGGCTCGGGGGCTACTGCCGAAAACATCGGCAGCCTGATCCGGCGGGCAGATGGCGTGATTGTGGCCAGTTCTCTGAAGCGGTCTTCCCGTTCTGCAGGCATGCCGACGGGCTATTCGGATCCCTTTCCCATGATCGACCCGATTCGGGTGCGGCAGTTTGTGGAAGCACTGCACCTTGCGCTCCGTGAGCGGGCCTCCAACCATGCTTGTCTGGCCGCTCCCGGCTCTGGTTCCAACTAGCCGTTGGCGCTAGGATTGGGATCTGGCTGCAATGGAGCGCTCCTCTTTAGACTATGTCATCAGACTATGTCGTCATCAGACTATGTCATCCCTTGATCTGGAGGGCTTGGATTCTGTATACCACCCTTCTGGTTCGGCTCTTGGGCCTGCAGAAGAAGCCTTTTGGAGCTCTGTTCCGGCTCGCACCCCCCGCATTTGGGTTGTCGATGATGACCCAGTGGTTCGTTGCTACATTATCAATGTTCTCACAGGCTCCCAGTACTACGTGGAAAGCTGGGAAAGCGGCCGAGCAGCTTGGGATTCCTTGCAAAGCTTGGAAGAGAGCGAGTGGCCCGACATGGTGATCTGCGACTGGGTCATGCCTGAGATGTCGGGGGTAGAGTTCTGTTGCCGTCTCAAGGGATCCGCTGCAGGGCAGTTCGTCTATTTCATTTTGCTCACGTCCCGTTCTGAAGTTGAGGCTCGGGTAGAGGGGCTGGATGCGGGGGCGGATGAATTCATCACCAAGCCGGTCGATCCCGAGGAGCTGCGGGCGCGGGTGCGGGCAGGGTTACGTCTCCAGCGGCTCACCCAAGCTTTGGCCCAGGCCAACCGGCAGTTGCGAGCCCGCAACGAGCTGTTGGAGTCTTTGTCTTTGACGGATCCCTTGACCGGGGCGTTGAACCGGCGAGCTCTGGATCAGGCGCTGCCCCATTTGCTCAAGCAGGTGGGGCCCCGCGGGGAGGCTCGCTACCGCTATCTCTGCCTGCTGATGATGGATGTAGATCACTTTAAGCAAATCAACGACAGCCACGGCCACTACATTGGCGACTGTGTGCTGCAGGCCATCGTCGGGCGGCTGCAAAATCAACTGCGGCCCTCCAGCTTGCTCTACCGCTATGGTGGGGAAGAATTTGTTTGCCTTACGCCCGGACTTAGCCCCTCTCGCTGTGGTCGCTACGCAGAGTCTCTGCGGCAGGCTATCGCCAAACGGCCCATTGACATCTCCCCCAAGCGCAGCCTGCCTGTTACCATCAGCATCGGTGGGGTCGTGCTCAGCGAAGACTACCGCCTGGAGCCGGAAGCTGCCTTGCAGCAGGCGGATAGCGCGCTCTACCAGGCCAAGCAGGCAGGGCGCAACCGAGTTCACATCCTCACCCCAGCCCCAAAGGTTTATCTGCCCTGATACATTTACGCTGAAC
>NZ_JANSHQ010000243.1:0-1880 GCF_047461715.1 Synechococcus sp. R8-2
CGTTAATGCCATCTCCCACCATGGCAACTCTCTGGCCTTGGGTCTGCAGGTCGCGGATGACTTGAGCTTTGTCTGCCGGGTGAACCTCGGCGATAACGCGGATCCCGGGCACTTGCAGAGCTTCGGCTACCTGCTTGGCCACCTCAGCCCGATCGCCAGTAAGCAGCATCACCTGCAAGCCCATCTTTTGCAGTTGTCGCAGTGTTGCCTGCGCATCAGGCCGCAAGGGATCCTGTGCTGCCAGCAGCCCCACCAGGGATCCCTCTACAGCCACGCCCACCACCGTTTTGCCGGCTGCCAGTAGCGCCTCGGCCTGGGCCTGCGCCTCTGGGGAAATTGGGATCCCCAAAGCAGCCAGCCCATCCAGGGATCCCAACACCACTTCCTGCCCTTCCACTTGGGCAGCAACCCCTATCCCCGGTTGGGTTTGAAACTCGCCGGCGGAGAGCAACGGCAAACCCTGGGTGCGGGCGGCTTGCAAAATGGCTTGCGCCAGCGGATGGCGAGTGCCGCTTTCCACTGTGGCCGCCAGTTGGAGTAGGCGATTGGAATCTAGGGAGGGGTCGAGGCTGAGACAGTCCGTCAGGTGGGGATCCCCTTGGGTGAGGGTGCCGGTTTTGTCGAAGACCACCGTTTGCAAGCGATGGGCTTTCTCCAGAACATCTCCCCCTCGGATGAGCAAGCCCCGCTCGGCTCCCAGCCCGGTACCCACCAGGATGGCCATCGGCGTAGCCAATCCCAAAGCACAGGGGCAGGCCACCACCAAAACGGCAATGGCCATCTTGAGGCTGCTGAGCAGGGGTGTGGGGTGAGGGGGATGGTCGCTCAGATGCAGATGGGCGTGCAGGCTGAACCCCGCCAGGACGAAGTGCTCCGCACCGCCGCTCCCCCAAAGCGGGATCCCAATCCAGTACCAGAACCCAAAGGTGAGAATGGCCAGCGTGACCACCCCATAGGTGAAGTAGCCCGCCACCTGGTCGGCTATCCCTTGGATGGGGGCCTTGCGAGCTTGGGCCTCTTCCACCAGGCGAATGACCTGGGCCAAGGTGGTGTCTTTCCCGGTGCGCGTCGCTCGGCACAGCAACAACCCCGATTGGTTCAGCGTCCCCGCCACCACGGGATCCCCCACTTGTTTCAGCACCGGCAAGGGTTCCCCCGTCAACATCCCCTCGTTGACCGTGGCCTGGCCGGCAATGACCTCTCCATCCACCGGGATCTGTTCGCCGGCCCGCACTTGGAGCCAATCCCCCACTCGCACCTGTTCGACAGGGCACCATTCTCCGGTTTGGGATCCCAGATCCAGGTTCCCCTCTGGGCTGGAAGCCAGAGATCCCGCCTTCTCTGCAGGCTGAACCCGCCGAGCCAAACTGGGACACAAGCTCACCAGCGATTGCAGGCTGCTGGCCGCCCGCAGGCGGCTGTGCTGTTCCAAGGCCCGTCCCAACAGGATGAAGCTGAGCATCATGACGGGCTCGTCGAAAAAGCACTCCCAGCCCACCTGAGGGGCCAACAACCCCGCCAGACTGGCCAGGTAGGCCGATCCGGATCCCAGAGTAACCAGGGTGTTCATGTTGGGGGCCAGCCGCCGCGCCCCTCTCCAACCATCCAGGACAATGCCGCGAGCCGGGCCGACAAAAGTCAAGGTCGCCAAGCCCCAGTGCAGCCAGACATCATTAAGGAGGGGCAAGCCCAGACGGGCGAAGAGATCCAAGTGTCCGGCGGCAGAAATCAGCAGCAAAAAAGCGGCGGTGAGCGCTTGGCGAATGTGGTGTCGGGTCTGCTGTCGCTGCCGAGAGAGGGGATCCGCAGGCACATCCAAGGCTTCTTCCCACCCACCGGGAGGGGAAGAGGGATCTTGAGAGTGCTCCGCACCGCTGACG
>NZ_JANSHQ010000244.1:0-8512 GCF_047461715.1 Synechococcus sp. R8-2
AGCAAACCAACTTCGGAAGCAGGACGGGTTGATAAGTAATAAAGAGGTCTCCACTATCTGCTCTATGCTACACTTCCCAGCTTCTAGCGAATGGGTTGGCATATCCCTCTCTCCTTCCTCTTGAATACTTGTATCCTATTTTTAATAGGCTGTAGCAACAATGTGAGTCTAAAGAAAGGTGTACTCGTCGTAAAGGGATCCCTTGAACAAAGCGCCGTTCAGGTTAGCTCCCCGCAGGTTGGTGCCCCGCAAGTCGGTTTGGCTCAAGTTGGCTTCCTGCAAGTCTGCTTCTCGCAAATCAGCTCCTCTTAAATCCGCTCCGGTCAAGTCCGCTTGCTGCAGGTAGGCTCGGCGCAAATACGCATCTGCAAGGTTAGCTCGGGCCAAGCTCCAGCCGGAACGCGGCTGGTTGAGAACCCGCCAAACTTGTTTCCACTTGGGATCCAATTGGGTCTGGGCGTCTAGGCGTGTCCCCTGCAGGACGGCCTGGCTGAGATCTGCCCCTTGTAGGTTGGCTGAGGTTAAGTCGGCCCCGCCGAGGTGGGCTTCGCGGAGATTGGCGCCGCGCAGATCGGCATGGACAAAGTTAGCCTCTCGCAAATTGGAGCCCTGCAAGTCCGCTTGCAGTAGGCGAGCTTGGCGCAGGTTAGCCTTTTGCAAGGAAGCCCTGCAGAGGATGACTTGGCTGAGGTCTGCATCGGCAAGGTTGGCTTCATCCAATTGGGCCGAGTGGAGATAGCCCCCGCAAAGATTTGCCTCCGACAGATCCCTGCCCACCAGATCTCGTCCTTCCTGCTCCCAGTTGAGGATTTGCCACACCTGGCGCCACTTTTCTGCAATTTGGGTCTCAGGGGTAAGGTGGGCGCTCCGCAGCAGGGATCCCCGCAAGTCCGCTCCCACGAGATTGGCCTGATGCAAATCGGCGTCAGCCAAAACGGCGCTGCTTAGGTTAGCCCCCATCAGGTTGGCTTGGCGCAAGTTGGCTTGCCGGAGATTGGCCTGGCTGAGGTTGGCATGGCTCAAGTCCGCCCCTTGCAGATGGGCTCCCTCAAGGCGGCTATGGCTGAGGTCAGCGTAACAAAGAATGGCTTCAGTTAGGCGGGCATTGTTCAAATCAGCAGCTTTTAGCTGGGCCCGCCATAAGTTAGCCTGACGTAGGTTTGCTCGACACAGATTGGCTTGTTCCAGGAAGGCTTGGCGCAGGTTGGCATTCACCAAGACAGTTCCCACCAAAATGGCCCGGCACAGAACTGCTTCAGCCAGACAAAGGCCAGAGAGGTCGGCCCCGCTGAGGAGGATCCCTTGCAGATCTGCTTGGTAAAGCCCCAGGGCGCTGAGATTCAGCTGCTTGAAATCCCGTTCCCCCTGAGCGTATTGGTGCAGCAGTTGCTGGACGGGGCTGAGCATGATTCCTTATCTACCAAATCCACCAGGAGATCCTGGCCGCGAACACAGACAGGGTAAGCCGATAGGTAGAGGGTGTTACGGCAGCCAAACCACTCGTAGCGGTGATCCCGGATCTGTTTGTAGCCCAGATCCCCCAGAAACTTCAAGCCAGGAAAGTTGCGGTACAGAGCCAGCCACACCTCCCCGCTCGGCAAAAGGGCGGCAATTTGTTCAATGGCAGCGGATCCCTGCCAGCGGCGCTCTGGGTGCTCCAGATCGATGAGAATCATCCCCAGCTCCACCTGCTCCGGTGGGATCCCCCATTGGGCCAGGGTAGAGGTATCTTGCATGGGAGCATAGCAAAACTGCCGTCCGCGATCCAGTTGCTCCAAGAGCTGAACGCCGGTGGCACAGAGGTTGCAGAGGCCGTCGTAGATAACCATGTAGGGCATGGTGGGATCCCTCAGGCGGGCTGACCCAAAATCTGGGCTTGGTACTGGGCTTCGGTAAGCAGTTGCCGAGGCTGCCGCTGCAGGAACACCCGACCCATCAGGTGATCGTATTCGTGCTGAAAGATCCGCGCCGGAAAATCCTGCCAGACCACCCTTTGCTGAACGCCTTCTGGAGTGTAATACTCCACCTCCACTTCGCGGGCGCGGGCCACCAGACCACGGCAATTGGGCACACTCAAGCAGCCTTCCCAACCCAGCACCTGTTCAGAACTGCAAGCCAGCAGACGGGGGTTAACCATCACCAGAGGCTGCATTTGCGGCGCTTCCGGGTAGCGGGGATTGGGACGAGAGGCCACGATCAGCACTTGGAGCAGGGATCCCACCTGAGGAGCAGCCAAGCCCACCCCCTGCGCCTCTTTCAGGGTAGCCAGCATACCTTCTATAAGATCCTGCAAGGCCGGCGTTTTGAACTCCGTCACCGGCTCGGCCACTTGCGTCAGGATGGGATCCCCCAATTGGCGTAGGCGAAAAGTCATGGCTTGCCCCAAGCAATTCTTCTTCTCAGTCTAGCGGGGATCCCTGAGCAGCCTAGCGGCTCTTGCCAGTAGCCACCAGTTCCAGGGCCAGCTTGGAGCGCTTCAGCCCTTCTGGGATGGGGATGGGGTAGTGGCCGGTAAAGCAAGCGGAGCAGAACGAGTTGGGATCCCGGCCCGTGGCAGCCAGCATGCCTTCCCAGCTCAGGTAGGCCAAAGAATCCACTCCAATCTTCTCGGCGATTTCCTCTACGGAATGCTGGGCAGCAATCAACTGATCCTGGCTATCGGTATCGATGCCGTAGAAGCAGGGATGGGTGACCGGGGGGCTGGAAATGCGCATGTGGACCTGGGTAGCCCCCGCCTGGCGCAGGGCCTTGACGATTTTCTGGCTGGTGGTGCCCCGCACAATTGAGTCGTCCACAATAACAATCCGCTTCCCCCGCAGCACGTCCTCCAGGGGGTTGAGCTTCATGCGAATGCCCCGCTCCCGCATGGATTGGGTGGGCTGGATAAAGGTGCGGCCCACGTAGCGATTTTTGATCAGCCCTTCCGTGTAAGGGATCCCCGACTGGCGAGCATAGCCAATGGCCGCCGGCGTGCCGGAATCGGGAACGGAGATCACCCAGTCGGCCTCTGCCGGAGCCTCCTTGGCCAGTTGTTCTCCCAGCCGCACCCGGTAGGAGTAGAGGCTTTCCCCGTGCATCCAACTGTCTGGGCGGGCGAAGTAGATCATCTCGAAGATGCACAACTTGGGGGTGGCCTCCGCCCAACGCACCGATTGCAGCCCCTGACGGCTGATCCACACCAACTCTCCCGGCTCCACCTGCCGCAGAGGGTCGGCCCCGATGATATCCAAAGCACAGGTTTCTGAAGCCAATACATAATGCAGCGGCTCGGCCTCGGGGTGGCTGAGGGTGCCGTCGCTACAGATGATCTCCAGCATCTCTGACTGCAGCAGCTCATCCAGAGCGGGGTTGCTGCTCAAAAGCCCCAACACCAGCGGACGCACCCCATAGGGATCCCGTGCCCCGATCAGGCCCTCTGGCGTGCCGATCACCAGACTAAAAGCCCCCTGACAGCGGCGCAAAGCTTGGCAAGTGGCCGCGATCCAATCTTGACCTTGGTTCACCGCCTGGGCAATGGCGTGGGCAATACACTCGGAGTCGGTGCTGCTGGTTAGGTGCCGGTCGGCGGCCTCCAGTTCCTTCCGCAGCTCTTCCGCATTGACCAAATTGCCGTTGTGGGCCAGAGCCAGCGGCCCCAGGCGAGTCTCCACGATCACCGGCTGAGCATTGGCCACGCGGCTGGATCCAGTGGTGGAGTAGCGGGTGTGACCAACCGCCAGATCCCCGGTCAGTTGGGCCAAGTTCACTTCATCGAAGACCTGGGAGACCAAGCCCATCGCCTTGTGAACCCGGCAAAAGGATCCCTCAAAAGTGGCGATCCCTGCCGATTCTTGGCCGCGATGCTGCAAGGCAAATAGGCCAAAGTAGGCCAGCTTGGCCACCTCCTCTCCTGGAGCCAGGATGCCAAAGACCCCGCAAGCCTCTTGCAGCTCTTCCCGGGCATACCCCGCCCCGCTGATGTTTTCTGAGGGGTACAGGGCATCAACGCCAACGGCAGTCTGCCCCTCTGCTTCTCCACAGCCAGAAGATGGTTCTGCTCCCGCCCTTGCTGCCATGGATCCTCGTCTTGCTGTCACGCTTACCAGTCTAACTCGGCCCAGGTCATTCCCCTCTATCTGGCTTCACCCCCAAAGGGGAAGTCCACAGGTGGGGTTTGCAAAAAGCTAAGACTCTACCTATAGTGTTAGCAGCGTGTAAGCGCTGCTGTGGCTGAGAAGCAGCCTGGCCGAGTTTTTGAGTTGGACACCACCAAGGCTCGGCTCTCCCAGAACCGGCAGGATCCCAAAGCTTTGTGTTGTGAGGAGTCAAACCCCATGAGACAGCAGCCCCATAGGTTCCGTCAGAGCTGGACGTTAGCAGCCTCCTCTGTAATAAGGGCCAGTGTAGCCGCTCTTCTGTCGTTGTCACTTGTGGCTTGCCAAGAAGATGCCGGCGAACAGCCTGCGGTTACCATCACGCCGATAGCGGTGGTGGCTCCAACGCCCACTCCTTTCCTCATCCCCAGTCCTGTCCCTACGCCGCCGCCCACCCCTCTGCCTACCCCGACCCCCACTCCCCTCTTGAATCCTTTCCCCACTCCCAGCCCCTCTCCCACTGCTTCCTTTGCAGCAGAGCCGCCTTCGATTGCCGTGGTGGCCCTGACGGACGCGCGACAGACGGTACCCTTCAACGTGCTGGTGGCCGTGACGACTCCTGCAGGTTTGGGGGCCGGCATCAGCTTCCGGGTGGAAATCCGACAAAGCCCCCTCACCCTCACCTTTGATTTCACTGCCGCTGCCGTCGGCTGTCAGCCCAACAGCAGAGCCTGCATTGGCACCATCCCCATCACCATTCCCACTTCTGCTCCCACCGGGGATTATGAGGTGACGGCAATGGTGGCGGATACCCAGGGCCGAATTGCTTCGGCCAAAGCTCCTTTACGGGTGTTGCCTGCGCCCAGTCCCTCCCCCTCGCCAACGCCGACCGGCACCCCCAATCCCTTTCCCTCGGTATCCCCTTCGCCCAGACCCAGTCCCTCTCCCAGTCCTTCGCCGACGCCCAGCCCCAGAAGCTTCTAACTCCCTCAGGCAGTCTCTCTTGTCGATTCAGGACTAAGGTAGCTCTTGAAGAACTCGCTTCAGGGTGGCGATCAGGTGTTCAATATGGGCTTCCTCGATGATCAAAGGCGGGGAAAGGGCGATGGTATCACCTGTAGTGCGAATCAATACCCCACGTTCGTAGCAGCGCAAAAAAGCTTCAAAAGCCCGCGCTGTCGGTCGGCCAGGGATCCCTTCCAATTCAATTGCCCCCACCAAGCCGAGGTTGCGCACATCGATGACATGAGGCAAGCCCCGTAGGGAATGGAGAGCCTCCTCCCAGAGGGGAGCGAGGTTGGCAGCCCGCTCGAACAAGCCTTCTTCTCGATACAGGTTCAGGGTAGCCAAGCCGGCGGCACTGGCAACTGGGTGGCCGGAGTAGGTGTAGCCGTGGAAAAACTCGATGGGGCTCCAGGACAGCGTCCTGCTGTTGTCCCCTGGACGGTGCAGGTCATCAGCGGAACCAGCAGCCTCCATGAAGGCGCTGTAGATCTCTTGCTTGACGATCACTGCGCCCATCGGGATGGTGCCATTGGTGAGGCCCTTGGCACAGCAAATCAGATCCGGCACCACCCCAAAGTAATTGGCCGCAAAAGGGGATCCCAGACGCCCAAAGCCGGTGATCACCTCATCGAAGATGAGCAGAATGCCGTATTTGTCGCAAATGGCCCGCAGCTTTTCCAAATAGCCCACCGGCGGCAGCAACACCCCCGTTGAACCGGCAACCGGCTCTACGATCACCGCTGCAATCGTGCTGGCATCGTGGAGAGCGACGATCCGCTCCAAGTCTTCTGCCAAGTGGGATCCCCAGCGAGGCAGGCCGCGGCTAAAGGCGTTTTGCTTCAGGTTGTGGGTGTGGGGTAGGTGGTCTACGCCGGGAATGAGGCTGCCGAAAAACTTGCGGTTGTTGGAGATGCCCCCGACCGAGATGCCCCCAAAGCCAACGCCGTGGTAGCCCCGTTCCCGGCCAATCAGCCGCTGCCGGGATCCCTGTCCGCGTAAGCGATGGTAGGCGATGGCCATTTTCAGGGCCGTATCCACCGCCTCAGAGCCAGAGTTGGTGAAAAAAACGTGATCCAGTCCGGCAGGAGTGAGCTGGATGAGCTGCTCTGCCAGTTGAAAGGCTTTGGGATGGCCCATTTGAAAAGCTGGGGCGTAGTCCAGTTGGGCCACCTGCTGTTGGATTGCTTCCACAATCGGGGGACGACAGTGGCCGGCATTCACACACCACAGCCCGGCAGTCCCATCTAGGATTTGGCGGCCATCGTGGCTGGTGTAGTACATGTCTCGGGCGGCCACCAACAGGCGCGGGTTGGCTTTAAATTGCCGATTGGCCGTAAAGGGCATCCAAAAAGGCTCCAGATTCAGCTCCGCTTGCAGGGCGACGGCTGCTTTCTCCAGGGTTTCTTGCATGGCTGGCCCTCCGGCAGTAGACGAGATTTCAAGCTGGCGAAGATGGAATCCCTAGATATTGGATAATTTTGAAAGGGGCTCCATCCTGCTAACGGGAACGATAGAGCAATCCTAATCGGCCTGGGAGGCCTCTGGAAAGTTAGTATTTTCGCTCCTGAGGGGGAAACCGGGTGATCACCACGGGGCGATAGCTGATCTGCGGGGATCCCTCGCGAAAGGCAGCCAAGGTGTGTTGTAAAAACCGTTGATCATCCCGTTGGGGGTAATCTTCCCGCGCGTGGGAGCCACGGCTTTCCCGCCGTTCCAGGGCGCTGGCGAGGATCAAGGCCCCCACCGTCATGAGGTTGTCCAGCTCCAGCGCTTCGATCAGCTCGGTGTTCCACACCTTGCCCCGATCGTCCAAGCGCAAATCCTGCTCGTAACGCTGGCGGATCTGTTGCCATGTTTGGATCCCTTCTTGGAGAACCGATTCGGTGCGGTAGACGCCGCAATGCTCGGTCATGCAATCTTGAAATTGCCGCCGCACCTGATCAATGCGGCTCTTCCCTGATCGTTCCAGGAGCCCGGCAATCCGGCTGGCGGCCTGTTTGAGTAGGGATCCCTCGTCCACTTTCGGCAAGGCTCGACCTCTGACGGCTTCTACCAGGGCTGCCCCTGTGCGCCGCCCGAAAACAACGCACTCCAGGAGAGAGTTGCTGCCCAGCCGGTTGGCCCCATGCACCGAAACACAGGCCGTTTCACCGGCAGCGAACAGCCCTTCCACACGGGTTTGGGCATCCCGCAGTACCTGCCCCTCCACCGTCACCGGGATCCCACCCATGCAGTAGTGCACCGTCGGTCGCACCGGAATGGGATCGACAACCGCATCGATGCCCAAGTGGCGATGGGCCTCCTCCCAACAGAAGGGCAGCCGAGTGTGGATCTTTTCTGCCCCCAGATGCCGCAGATCCAAGTAGACAAAATCTTTGCCGTCAATACCGCGCCCGGCCCGCACCTCCGTGACAATTGCCCGCGACGTGATGTCCCGTGGGGCCAATTCCATCTGGCTGGGGGCATAGGCGGCCATAAAGCGCTCCCCCTTCCCATTGATCAGATAGGCCCCCTCCCCGCGCACCGCCTCTGAGATCAACACCCCCACCGGATACAGGCCCGTGGGATGAAACTGCACAAACTCCATATCCTGCAGAGGCAGGCCGGCCCGCGCCACCATCGCCATGCCATCGCCGGTGGAAGCAAAGTCGTTGGACGTGGAGTTGTAGATGCGCCCATAGCCGCCTGTAGCCAACATAACCGCCTTGGCCCGCACCACCTCCAGCCGCCCGCTGGCCTGCTCCAACATCACCACGCCCTGGGCTTGGTTGTCCTCCAGGATCAGATCCAGCACATACCATTCGCTGTAGAGCTTGACCCCAAAACGCTTGAGGTTGCTCACCAACTCGTGCAAAATGGCGTGCCCGGTTTTGTCGGCGGCATAACAGGTGCGCGGGTGGCTGTGTCCCCCAAAGGCCCGCTGGGCAATGCGGCCATCCGGCAGGCGGGAGAACAAGACCCCCAAGTGTTCTAGGTCGATGATCACTTCAGGAGCTTCCCGGGCCAGAATCTCCACCGCATCTTGATCCGCTAGGTAATCGGATCCCTTGACGGTATCGAAGGCATGAGCCTCCCAGGAATCTTGCGGATCGACATTTTGTAAGGCGGCGGCAATGCCCCCTTGGGCTGCTACCGAGTGGCTGCGAATGGGATGGGTTTTGGACACCAAGGCCAGGTCGAGGCTGGGATCCCGTCGCATAACCTCCAAAGCCGCTCGGCAACCGGCCAGCCCTCCCCCGATGATGACAATGTCGTGTTCCAGCATGGATGCAGGCAAGCTCTCGCAAAGGATTCCGCCACAGCCAGGATGGCGTTTTCCCATTATGGCCGGCCCCAGCAGCCTCTCCAGCAGCACCTGAGTATAGCTCGTTATCAGCAGCGGTGCGGTGCCGTAGGCTTACCACTTTCTGCTGTAAACTACCCGACTCCGACCG
>NZ_JANSHQ010000245.1:0-1433 GCF_047461715.1 Synechococcus sp. R8-2
GGCGGGATCCCCCTGCCCTCCGCCGAAGGCTTCATCCGCCAGATCCTGGGCTGGCGGGAGTACATGCGCGGCTTCTACGAATACCAAATGCCCAACGGCTATGCCCAGAACAACTTTTTTGGCCACCAGCGACCCCTGCCAGAGTTTTTTTGGACGGGCAAAACCGACATGGCCTGTCTGCAGCACACCCTGGATCAAATTCGCCGTCATGGTTATGCCCACCACATCCAGCGGCTAATGGTGCTCAGCAATTTCGCCCTCATCAGTGGCATTCAGCCCCAGGCAGTAGAAGCGTGGTTTCAGGATGTGTTTATCGACAGCTACGACTGGGTGATGCAGCCCAACGTCATCGGCATGGGCCTTTTTGCCGATGGGGGCATGCTCTCCACCAAACCCTATGCCGCCTCTGCTCAGTACATCCGCAAAATGAGTGACTACTGCCGCCATTGCCGCTACAATCCCAGCGAAAAGGTTGGCAAACAAGCCTGCCCCATCAATACGTTGTATTGGGACTTCCTGTTGCGTCAGCGATCCCTCTTAGCCCCCTTGGGCAGAATGAAATGGGTATTGATCCATTTGGATCGCATGGAACCGGAGCTGAAGGCCCAGATCCAGGCGCAAGCCGCTGCTTGGTGGGATCCCTTGCAATCTGCACTCGACGAACAGAGTCCATCTCATTTGCAATCTGTCTAAGCACCAGAAGATTAAGCATCCGGTAAAATTGAGGCACCCTCCTACCCACCTGTCGCTTTGTAAGGACTGCAAGCCATGAAATGTCCCCGCTGCAGCAAACAAGAAATCCGAGTTTTGGAATCTCGTTCGGCAGAAGGTGGCCAGAGTGTGCGGCGGCGGCGAGAATGCATGTCCTGTGGCTACCGCTTCACCACCTATGAGCGCATCGAGTTCATGCCCATCATGGTCATTAAACGGGATGGATCCCGCGAAAGTTTCAACCGCAACAAGATCCTGCAAGGGGTGATGCGTGCCTGCCAAAAAACCCCCGTCACCGTCAGACAGATGGAAGAGCTGGTCAATGAGATCGAAGAAAAACTGCAATTGGAAGATGCCCAAGAGGTAACCAGCCTGCGCATCGGCGAGATGGTGCTGGAGCGCCTGCAACACCTAAGTGAGGTGGCCTACGTGCGCTTTGCCTCCGTTTATCGCCAGTTTCAGGGTATAAAAGACTTTGTCAATGAGCTGGAACAGTTGGAACCACCTCTGCGACGGGATCTGGAGCGGCTGCTGCAGGACTCCTCTGCCTCAAATTCCGAATCTCCTGGTTCTCCAGACTTGGTGGGAGAGTATTCGTGACGTGGGAACGACAGCGCAAGCCGGCCCTCCCTGGAAGCAGCGGGGAAATGGCGCTTGTGGGCGGGAAAAATTGCTGTGAAGAGATCGCCCATTCCAAAGGCTTAGCGGTATGCTTGGGGTAG
>NZ_JANSHQ010000246.1:0-1208 GCF_047461715.1 Synechococcus sp. R8-2
GCGACAGCGTTGCGTAGCAATAACGGTTTTGTTCCTCTGGAGGCTGGACACGATCTGAGGACTTTGTCCCGCTAATGCGTTTGCAGGAGCAGCGCGCAGCAATAACGGAAAGCCCATCTCCTGGAGTTGGTCGACTCTGCTTTGGGGGGTATCTGAGCCGGCAAGAGAAGCAACCCCCAACCCAGACGCCCGGCGAAGCCTTTCGCGGCGCCCGGTTGAGCTGGAGCTGGGCTTAGGTTGTCTTCTCAAAGTAGCATCAGTCGCAACAGCGTTGCGTAGCAATAAAGCAGTGTCCAGCGAGGAATTGGCTCAGGGTCACACCACCAGCAAAGAGAGATCCAAAGCCTTGGCCGAGTGGGTGAGCGCCCCGACGCTGACGTAATTCACGCCTGCCTCGGCCACTTGCCTGGCCCGTTCTGGGGTCATGTTGCCGCTGGCCTCCAGGGGAACTCTCCCTCCCACCCGTTGGACGGCGGCCTGGGTTTCTTCCAGGGTGAAGTTGTCCAGAAGGATGAGATCGGCTCCTGCTGCCAAAGCCTCTTCCAGTTCCTGGAGATCCCGCACCTCCACCTCCACCTTGAGGTGGTGGGGAGCACCTTCCTTGGCCCGCTTGACGGCTGCCAAAACGCCTCCCGCGCCGCGGTCGCAACAGCGTTGCGTGGCAATGATGTGGTTTTCCTTGATCAAAATGCCGTCGAACAGCCCAAAGCGGTGGTTTTTGCCGCCCCCTACCCGTACAGCATACTTCTCCAGGGCGCGCAGGCCGGGAGTGGTCTTGCGGGTGTCCAGAAGCTGGGTTGAGGTTCCCCGGAGAGCCTCTACATAGGTGCGGGTGAGGGTGGCAATGCCGGACAGCCTTTGGAGAAGATTGAGCGCCAGCCTCTCCCCCGCCAGAATGCCCTTCAGGGATCCCTTGAGGTGGGCCACCTCTTGACGGACAGCCACCCTGGCCCCTTCCTCCACTCCAGGGATGAACTCCACCTGGGGATCCGCCAGCCGAAAAACCCGCTTGGCAATCTCCAGGCCGGCCAGGATCCCTGTCTCCTTGGCCAGGATTACCGCCTCACCCTCCAGTCCTGGGGGTAGGGTCAGCTCTGTGGTGAGGTCGCCGTGCCCCAGGTCTTCCCACAGCCAAGCGCAAAGGGTCTCCTCTGGTAAGTAAACTTCTTCCATTTTCGGTTTGGTTTTAGCTAGACCGCCGGGAAGCC
>NZ_JANSHQ010000247.1:0-7673 GCF_047461715.1 Synechococcus sp. R8-2
TTCAGCGTAAATGTATCAGGACTTAAAACCGGCTTAAAACCGTCGTGAAGCCGCTTGCCAACTCCAAACTGCTGTCTCCTTTTATGGAAGAAGGGGACTTTTGCTGTGGGAAAAGAGCTGGAAGTGAGCGCAACATAGCAATGGGGAGCTGGAACAGGCTCCGCTCGCAGCTCTGGAAACCCGCAGTTTATGGCTCGACTGGAAGATCTCACCCCTGGCGCCAAGGTCAAAGGGATCCTGCCCAATCAAACCGTTGCCATCGTGAGTGTGAGGTGGTACGGCAGCAGCACCATCGAGGCCATCTACAAAGACACTCAGGGGCGTCTCCATTCAGAGCTTCTGTTTCGGGATAAAGAGCCAACCCTAGAGGTGGTAGCCGAGGGATCCCTTGGCAACTTCGAGGGAGACGGCGCCTTATTTCGCCTAGCTTCAGAGGCCTATCGGATTCGGCTGGCGCACCTGTTTGATCCCTTGCTGGCCGTTCACACCTCTCTGGTAGAACCCCTGCCCCACCAGATCAGCGCCGTCTATGGGGAAATGCTCACGCGGCAGCCGCTGCGGTTTTTGCTGGCCGATGACCCAGGTGCCGGCAAAACCATCATGGCAGGGCTTTTGGTTAGAGAGCTATTGATTCGAGGTGACTTGCACCGCTGTCTCATCGTTTGCCCGGGGAGTCTAACGCTGCAGTGGCAAGATGAGATGGTGCAAAAGTTTCATTTGCCCTTTGAGATCTTGACCAACGATCGCATTCAAGCCGCCCGAACTGGCAACCCTTTCCTGGAGATACCTCTTCTCATTGCCCGCCTCGATAAGCTCAGCCGAGATGAGGCCCTGCAGGAGAAACTGAGGCAAACTGATTGGGATCTGGTTATTGTTGATGAGGCCCACAAACTCTCCGCATCCTTCTTTGGGGGAGAAATCAAAGAAACCAAGCGTTACAAGCTGGGCAAGTTGCTCTCGCAGCTAACACGCCACTTTTTACTGATGACAGCCACTCCCCACAACGGTAGAGAAGAAGACTTCCAGCTTTTTTTGGCTTTGCTGGATGGGGATCGCTTTGAGGGGAGATTCCGAGATGGAGTTCATACCTGTGATGCCTCGGATTTGATGCGGCGGCTGGTGAAAGAAGACCTGCTCAAGTTCGATGGCAAGCCTCTCTTTCCCGAACGGCGAGCTTACACCGTCCAGTACGTCTTGTCTGACCTGGAAGCCAGGCTCTATAAGGAAGTGACCGATTACGTGCGCGAAGAGTTTAACCGCGCGGAAGCTTTAGAGCAAGGTAGCCGCAAAAGGACGGTCGGTTTTGCTTTAACCATCCTGCAACGTCGGCTAGCCTCTTCTCCAGAAGCGATCTACCAATCCTTGCTGCGAAGACGAGAGAGACTGCAGCGGAAGCTAAAGGAAGAACAATTGCGCAGCCGGGGAGACAACCTTGCTTTTACCACTTCCCTGCTAGACGAAGAAGGCTGGGATGAGGATTTTGAAGACTGCCCTGCTGAAGAGCGGGAACCGCGAGAAGAAGAGCTGGTAGATCAGGCAACTGCCGCCCGCACAATTGTCGAGCTGCAGGCAGAAATTCAGCGGCTGCAGGAGCTGGAAAAATTAGCCTTGCAAGTGAGACGTAGCGGCAAAGACCGCAAGTGGGAGGAGCTATCGAAACTCTTGCAAAATCAGGGGGAGATGTTTGATGCCGGCGGACATCGGCGCAAGTTGGTTATCTTCACCGAACATCGAGATACCCTCAACTATCTGGCTGACCGAGTGGGGAACTTGCTGGGCCAACCGGAAGCGGTGATCACCATTCACGGCAGCATGGGTCGAGAAGAGCGCAAAAAAGCCGAGGAAGCCTTTAAACAGGATCCCGCCGTTCAAGTACTCATTGCTACCGATGCTGCGGGAGAAGGGATCAACCTTCAACGGGCCCACCTGATGGTGAACTACGACCTGCCTTGGAACCCCAACCGCCTGGAGCAGCGCTTTGGGAGAATTCACCGCATTGGTCAAACCGAGGTCTGCCACCTGTGGAACCTAGTGGCCGAGGAAACGCGGGAAGGAGATGTCTACTTGGCTTTGCTGAAAAAAATAGAAATCGAGCAAAGGGCCTTGGGGGGCAAGGTCTTCGATGTCCTGGGCAAAGCGATTGCCGGTCAAGAACTGCGAGAGCTGCTGATCGAGGCCATTCGCTACGGGGATCGTCCAGAGGTCAAGGCCCGACTCAATCAAGTGATTGCAGATCGCCTAGACCACGAGCGGCTCAGGGAACTCCTGGCAGAACGCGCCCTGGCCCACGACTCGATGGATACGACCAAAGTGCAGCAAATCCGGGCGGAAATGGAGCGAGCCGAGGCCCGCAAGCTCCAGCCTCATTTCATTGCCTCCTTCTTCCTAGAAGCTTTTCAACGCTTGGGTGGCACCATTCGAGAGCGGGAACCCAAACGCTATGAAATTACCCATGTGCCGGCAGCAATTCGCAATCGCGACCGCCAGATTGGGTTGGGCGCACCCATCTTAAAAAAATACGAGCGGATTACCTTTAACAAAAACCTCATCAGCGTCCCCAACAAGCCCCCGGCAGAGTTCATCTGCCCAGGCCATCCCCTGCTGGATGCCACTCTGGACTTGGTTTTGGAGCAACACCGAGATTTGCTCAGACAGGGATCCATCCTCGTCGATGAAAACGATCCCGGCGAAACACCACGGATACTGGTGTACCTAGAGCATGCCCTTCAGGATGGGCGCCTAGACCGAAATGGCCAGCGACGGGTTATCTCCCGACGGATGCAATATGTGGAGATCTTTCTCCCCGCTCCCCAAGGGCTAGGAGGAGGAGAGAGCGTCAGGGTAAGAAGCGCCGGCTATGCTCCCTACTTGGACTACCGGCCCCTAACTCCCGCAGAGCGCGACCTTGTGAAAGCGAAAGCTGGATCCCACATCCCCCAGCTCTCGGCTTCAGAGGTAGAAAGCCAAGCCATCGCTTACGCCATTGAGCGTTTAGTTCCCCAGCATTTCCAGGAAATCAAAGCTCAGCGGGAAGAATTGATCAACAAGACGGAGCTGGCTGTTAAAGATCGCCTCACCCGAGAAATTAACTACTGGGATCATCAAGCTGCACAGTTGCGGCTGCAAGAGCAAGCCGGCAGGCCCAACGCCAAGCTCAACTCTGCCAAGGCTCAGCAGCGGGCGGATGAGTTGGCGGATCGCCTTCAGAAGCGCCTATCGGAGTTGGAGCAGGAGCGCCAGCTATCCTCCTTGCCGCCGGTGGTAACCGGGAAAGCCTTGGTGATCCCCATCGGACTGCTGCAGCGGCTACAGGGCAAGCGAGGGTCAACCCCTACCACCTTTGCCCGCGAAACCCGGCGAGTAGAACAAGCAGCAATGGCTGCCGTTATGGCCATAGAGCGGGCGTTGGGCTACGAACCTCGTGATGTCAGCGCTGAAAACCTGGGCTATGATATCGAATCCGCTGGAAGGGAAGGCCTTCGCTTCATTGAAGTCAAAGGCAGAGTTGAGGGAGCAAAGACGGTAACCGTTACCAAAAATGAAATCTTGACAGCTCTCAACAAACCCGACCATTTCATCCTGGCTTTGGTAGAAGTGCCAGCCGATCCCGCCTTTCCAGAAGGGGATGCCTTCAGGGTAAAGACCCCTGCAGGCACCTACACCGTGCCGGGCGAAGGCTGCCAGGTGCGGTATGTGCGGCGGCCTTTTCAACGGGAGCCGGATTTTGGGGCCAGTAGCGTCAACTATGATTGGAAAGAATTGTGGAATCGAGGAAGGGATCCCAAATAGATACTAACTTTCATTGGTAGGATGAATTCATGCTACTGGAATTGCGGCAAATCCATGTTCCAGCAGGTCAGCGAGTTGTCTTGCAGGGCATCTCTTGGCAAGAGTTTGAAACCATACTGAGCGAATTGGGAAACCAGCGGGGGTCTCGGTTGGCTTACGATCATGGCTTGCTGGAGATCATGATGCCGCTTCCAGAGCATGAGGATGATAAAGAGATCATTGGTGATTTAATTAAAGCGCTGTTGGAAGAGCTGGATATTGAGTTCCGCAGTTTAGGTTCGGTGACCTTAAGAAAGCCTACAACTTATGGCCTGGAGCCTAACCAGTGCTTTTATATTCAGAATGAGCTAGCAATTCGCGGCAAGAAACGAATAGATCTCATGATCGATCCACTACCCGATCTTGCAATTGAAGTTGATATCACATCCCGAACCCATCTTGATCTTTACGCAGCACTTCAGGTACCGGAGCTATGGCGATTTGATCAAGGCATTCTTCAAGTTAATGTACTCCGATTTGGCAATTACCAAGAAGTTGATGAAAGCCCAACTTTCCCAGGCTTAAACCTAAAGCAAGTTATCCCTCATTACCTACAGGAGAGCAAAGTCTTAGGTAGAAACAAAGCAATTCAAGCATTCCGCCGATGGGTACAAGGACAAATCCAGTCGTCGTCCAGAAAAAGTAGCAACTCAATCGGCACCCAACATGGCTTGTCCCAAATCAAGATGCCTTAGTTGCTCTTGAACAGGCTGGAGCCATCTTTTCGTTGAGCCCGCCTTCCCCTCAGACTAAACTCTAAACTGCAGCCTGTTTAACCCGACTAACCCTTGTCTAATGAGCCGCCGCAAGAAGCTGATTGAAGTTGCCCTGCCCCTCGAAGCCATCAATCTGGAATCGGCTCGCGAGAAATCCATCCGCCATGGTCACCCCAGCACCCTACATCTCTGGTGGGCGCGGCGACCCCTAGCAGCCTGTCGGGCAGTGCTCTGGGCTTCCCTGGTCGATGACCCTTCCAGTTGGCCGGACAAGTTCCCCACCGAGGCCGACCAAGAGCGAGAGCGGCAGCGGCTGTTCAACATCCTGGGCCGCATAGAGATCGAACAGGGGAAGCGGGTCGTGCGGGGTCTGGTGTCCTGGGATGACGTGAACGATCCCAACTCCGGCGTGCTGGAGGCAGCGCAGCGAGAGATTGCCCGATGTCTAGCCTGGGATCGAGGAGAAGAGCCCCCTACGGATCCGGCAGCAGTTAGAGAATACATCGCCAAGTACGCGCCGCCCGTTTACGATCCCTTTGCCGGTGGCGGATCCATCCCGTTGGAAGCGCAGCGCTTGGGGTTAGAGGCCCATGCCAGCGATCTCAACCCGGTGGCGGTGCTGATCAACAAGGCATTGATCGAGATTCCACCGAAGTTTAAGGACAAAGCCCCCATCAACCCTGAAGATCGGGCTAAGAAGCATATCTCAGCCTGGCGGGGTGCCCAAGGATTGGCAGCAGATGTCCGGTATTACGGGGCTTGGATGCGGAAACAAGCCTTTGAACGCATTGGACATCTCTATCCTCCCTGTTCAAACCCCTTAGGCACAGAGGAGTTGACGGTGATTGCCTGGTTGTGGGCGCGGACGGTGACCTGTCCAAATCCAGCCTGCCGCTGTCAGATGCCCTTGGTGCGATCGTTTCAGCTTTCGACGAAGAAGGGGAAAGAGGCTTGGGTAGAGCCGGTGGTGGTGAATGGGGGAGAGAGCGCTTCTGCTCCCTCGATCCGGTTTGTGGTCAGGTCAGGTAAGGGCAAAGCGCCGGAGGGAACCGTAGGCCGCAAAGGAGCACGCTGCATTGCCTGCGGAACACCTGTACCACTGGAGTACATCCGCAAAGAGGGTCAGGCCGGACGCATGGGATCCCAGATGATGGCCATAGTGGCAGAGGGGCCAAACGGCAGAGTGTACCTGGATCCCACCCCAGAGCACGAGGCAATTGCCAATTCAGCTCAACCCACTTGGAAACCAGATGCCAATTTACCCCATAATCCAAGGGATTTTAAGACTCCCAACTATGGGATGAGGAAAATCTCAGATCTCTTCACCCCCCGGCAACTGGTGGCCCTGACGACCTTCAGTGATTTGGTGGCGGAAGCACGGGAAAAGGCCACAGCCGATGCCATTGCCGCCGGACTCCCCAATGACGATGTGCCCCTAGCCGAGGGCGGCACAGGCGCAAGGGCCTACGGAGAGGCGATTAGCGTTTATTTGGCGTTTGCTGTTGATCGATATGCAGATTATTGGAGCAATCTTGATCGATGGCAGAATGCCAATCAGCAGCTAACCAATACATTCAGCAGGCAAGCAATTCCGATGGTCTGGGACTTTGCAGAGGCAAATGTTTTTTCTGAGCAAGGAGGGAGCTCTAAAAACTTGTTTGATTGGACTACTCAATCCATAGGCTCTTTGGGAGAAGGTTTAATAGGATTTATTGCTCAACACGACGCAACAGCCCCTCACCCCCAGGACACCACCCCCAAGCTCATCTCCACCGATCCCCCTTATTTCGACAACATCGGGTATGCCGATCTCTCGGATTTCTTCTATGTCTGGCTGCGTCGTTCCCTTGGCTCTGTCTATCCCAACATTTGCAGCACTTTGTTGGTTCCCAAAACTCAAGAACTGGTGGCAACGCCCTATCGCTTCGGGGGCAGCAAACAAAAAGCAAAAGAATTCTTTGAAACAGGACTGGGCAAAGCCTTTAACCGACTGCATTACCTCTCCCGTGCTGATTATCCCCTCACAGTTTACTATGCCTTCAAGCAAACCGAAGAAGACCCCTCTCCCCAAGGACAAGGGGAAGATGAAGAGGATGATGACACGGACAAGCCTATTCCCCTCTCCCGTACTGGTAGGGGAGCCAGGGGTGAGAGCCCAGAGCGCATGAGTGGCCGAGTCTCTACGGGTTGGGAAACCATGCTCGAAGGCTTGATCAGGGCTGGGTTCACCATTGACGGCACTTGGCCTCTGCGAACCGAACTCGCTAACCGCATGATTGCATCTGGCACTAACGCCCTCGCTTCCTCCATCGTTCTAGTCTGCCGTCCTCGTCCTGCCGATGCGCCCAAGGCTACCCGTCGCCAATTCCTTGCCGAACTGAAGCGCGAACTGCCTGAGGCTCTCAAGCTTCTGCAGCAGGGCAGCATTGCTCCTGTGGACTTGGCCCAAGCCAGCATCGGCCCCGGCATGGCCATCTATTCCCGCTACGCTGCAGTTTTGGAAAGCGATGGCTCGCCCCTGACCGTCCGCACTGCCCTGCAACTGATCAACCAGTACCTAGATGAATATCTCAGCGAACAGGAAGGGGAACTCATCGAGGGCAGCCGCTGGGCCACCACTTGGTTTGCCCAATATCAATTTGAGCCAGGCCCCTACGGGGAAGCAGAAGTCCTCAGCAAGGCCAGAAACGTCAGCATTGAGTCCCTTGAGGAACTTGGGATCCTAGAAGCCAAGGCCGGCAAGGTGCGGTTGTTGAGAAGAGAGGAAATAGCCCAGAGAAAAGAAAAGGGAGCAGATTCCCTCTCCTTGCTCCTTGCTTCCTCCGCCTGGCTCATCACCCAGACCCTCATCCACACCCTCGATCGGAAAGGAGAAATGGAAGCCGCCGCTCTCCTGGCTAGCTTGGCAGATGGAGGTGCAGTGGCCCGCGACCTTGCCTATCGGCTCTATACCCTCTGCGACAAAAAAGGCTGGACTCAAGAAGCCCTAGCCTATAACACTCTCGTCATTGCCTGGCCGGAAATTAACCGGCTAGCATCCGAAATGAAGAAAAAGCAGCATGATCCTTTCCAGCCCAGCTTGCTTTAGCCCCCTACCTCTGGGGGAAGCAAAGCCTAAAAGACCTCAGA
>NZ_JANSHQ010000248.1:0-746 GCF_047461715.1 Synechococcus sp. R8-2
CAGCGGTGCGGAGCACTTTCCCCCTGCCGTGGGCCCCGAAGAGGCGGGACAGAGTTCTCTCCACCCAATATCGAGAGTCGCTAAATATCGAGAGCCGCCAGATCCAAATGGGCACTGTGGGCCTCAATAAACTCCCGTCGGGGACCAACAGCATCTCCCATCAAGATGGTGAAAATGCGATCCGCCTCCACCGCATCTTCGATGGTGATTTGTTTGAGGGTGCGCGTTGCCGGGTTCATGGTGGTCTCCCAAAGTTGATCGGGCATCATTTCCCCCAGACCCTTGAACCGTTGGATGGTGTACTTGGTGTTGGCAGGCAGCCCCCGCAGGATCTGGTCTTTCTCGGCGTCGCTGTAGCAGTAGCGAACATTGTTGCGACCCCACTCGATTTTGTAGAGCGGCGGACAGGCGATATAGACATAGCCCTGTTCCAGAAGCGCCTTTTGATAGCGGTAGAAAAAGGTCAGCAACAGGGTGCGAATGTGGCTGCCGTCCACGTCAGCATCGGTCATGAGGATGATGCGGTGGTAGCGCAGTTGGCTGGGATCAAATTCATCCCCTTTCACCCCCAAACCCAGCGCTGTGATCATGGCCTGAATTTCGGCGTTTTTGTAGATCTTGGCGGGATCCGCCTTTTCAATGTTGAGGATCTTGCCGCGCAAGGGCAACACCGCCTGAAACTGCCGATCCCGACCTTGTTTGGCGCTGCCGCCTGCAGAGTCGCCCTCCACCAAATACACCTCAGA